>JANYAF010000099.1 GCA_025355175.1 Deltaproteobacteria bacterium
GTTACCCACAGCCATCTCCCCGCCTCGCCAATGCAGGGCCGCGGTGAAATGGCTATGGATAACTCCCCCTATGTTTTAGAGTCAGAAAAGTGGACAATTCACTTGTTACAAAACCGGACAATTCTATTTGCTCTTGACAATTGTGATAAAATATCTTGACAAAAAATCCGGAAATGGATAGTCTACTTGCATCATCCCTTTGTGGTCTAGTGCCGCATTGGCCCCGCGATCCCTGTGGACGCGGGTTTTTTTATATTTGGAGAATCGAAAATGAATCGTGTTTCGTTTTTCATCGATGGCTTCAACGTCTTTCATTCCTTAGACAGCAATAAATCCTATTACAAATATAAATGGCTTGATTATTCAGCACTTGCGAAGTGTTTTATTAAATCAACGGACACCATTGCAGATATCTACTATTTTACAGCATACGCTGAATGGAATCCGGAGAAGCAAGCGCGACACAAACTGCTGGTTCGTGCCTTAACTATGCGAGGCGTAAAGACTGTCTTCGGAAAATTCAAGCGTAAAGAAAAAGAGTGCCGCCTTTGTCATAGAATCTATAAAACATTTGAAGAGAAACAGACTGATGTTAATATATCCATTAAATTATTCCAGAGCGCTTACAATGACACTTTTGATACGGGCATATTGATAACAGGTGATAGCGATATCGTTCCTGCGATTTTAGCGGTAAAAGAAAGTTTCCCTGCAAAACAAATAGGTTTAGTGATTCCAATAGGACGATCAGCAGATGAAATGAAGCATGTTTGTGATTTTCACATTAAGATGAAACAAGAACATCTTAAAAACAGCCAATTCCCCGACTCCATAGTCATTGATGCAGCCAAAAACATAACGCTAAATCGACCGGCAACCTGGAAATAAAATTATCTTTGTATTAGTAATCTTCTTTTTGTAAGATTCTTGATTGACGAACTGTCGAAAAATGTGCATTATCTACAAGTTATAGCACAATAATTGACACAACATCAGAAAATACAAGTGACATTTGCAGGAGAGCTCATATGGCACGGAAAAAATCAAACTCAACCGAGCAAAAACTTTTTGAACAATACGAACACAAGGACAAGCAGCGCCTCAACAATCCGCCGGTAGGGCTGGTAGACGCACACACGGATAACGGCGGACAGAAAAAGAAAACCTACCAGTATGACCCGCATCTTGATCCGCAACTGCAATGGGCGGGCAAGGCCGAGCATGCCAGCTTTGAAGTGCCGACTGTCAGCCTGCATGTGCATGAACGCATTGACCCCCGCCGGATTATTGAAACAGTGCGCAAAGAAAAAACCGATATGGTGCAGCCGTCGCTCTTTGAGGAAAATAAAAAGCCGCTGCGCGAAGCCATTGAATTTTACAAACACAAGGAAGGCTGGTCAAATCGTTTGATTGCCGGGGATAGCCTGCTGGTGATGAACTCGCTTCTGGAAAAAGAAGGTATGGGCGGCAAAGTTCAGATGGTTTATTTCGATCCGCCCTATGGCATCAAATATGGTTCCAACTTTCAGCCCTTTGTGAACAAACGCGACGTGAAGGACGGCAAGGACGAAGACCTCACGGCAGAGCCGGAAATGATCAAAGCCTTTCGCGATACTTGGGAGTTGGGCATCCACAGCTATCTAACCTATATACGCGACCGCCTGCTGTTGGCGCGGGAACTTTTGACTGAATCTGGAAGTATGTTTGTGCAAATCAGTGATGAGAATGTGCATCACGTTAGAGAGTTAATGGATGAAGTGTTTGGGAAAGATAATTTTATTTCTGAAATAATTGTAGAGAAAACAAGTTCTGCTACGACCAATACATTGGCATCCATAAATGATTATCTGATCTATTATGCAAAAGATAAATCAAAAGTAAAGTATCGACAAATCTATAAGGAAAAGGTGATAGGTGAGGTTGGTACAACCCAATATGTTTGGATTGAATCACCTAACGGGAAAAGTGATCGAAGGCTAACAATTGAAGAACTTAAAGACATATCAACAATGCCTAGCGGATGGAAAATTTTTGCATGCGATAATCTTACCAGCATGGGGCCTGCTTCAAGTGCACAACCGTTTGATTTCGGAGGTAAAACATTTTTACCAAATCATAACTCACATTGGAAACCTACATACCCAAAAGGGATGGAGCAATTAGCCAAAGCCAATAGATTACGACCTATTGGCAATTCCTTAATGTATAAAAGATACTTAGTTGATTTTCCTGTAACACCGATTGCGAATATTTGGAGTGACACTAAGTTGACCGGTTTTGCAGAACAAAAAGTATATGTTGTTCAAACTGCAACATCGGTAATTGTTCGTGTTGTGATTATGACAACAGATCCTGGTGATCTTGTTCTGGACATCACTTGCGGTTCTGGCACAACGGCTTATGTTGCCGAAAACTGGGGCCGCCGCTGGATGACCTGCGATACGTCACGAGTAGCCATAGCGCTTGCCAAACAGAGATTAATGACTGCAAATTTTGATTACTTAGAATTGGCACATCCCGAAGAAGGTGTCGGCAGTGGCTTTCAATACAAGACAGTTCCACATGTCACGCTTAAATCCATTGCCAACAATGAACCCGCTCAACAGGAAACACTTTACGATCAACCAATCATCGACAATAAACGCCTGCGTGTGACCGGCCCCTTCACGATGGAAGCTGTTCCCGCACCTGTTACAAAAAGTTTTGATGAAGTTGATTCCGTGATTGCTTCATCAGAGGCCGGAGCCGAGGTTGCCCGCAGCGGCGAAACGCTACGTCAAAGCGAATGGCGAGATGAACTCTTACGCACCGGCGTGCGAGCCAAAGGCGGCAAGACAATAGCATTCTCTCGTATGGAGGCGGCAAGAGGTTTTCGCTATGTTCAGGCGGAGGCCGAAACCTGCGATGCCAAACCGCAAAAAGTATATGTGGTGTTCGGCCCGGAACACGCGCCATTGGAACAGCGCACGGTTGAGCTGGCTTATGAAGAAGTAAAACCTTACAAGCCGGACATCCTTCTGTTTTGCGCTTTGCAGTTTGACGAAGAAGCCGCCAAGGATATTGATGAAATGAATCCGGAAATTACCCGGTGCCTTTTTCTCAAAGCGCAAATGAATGCTGACCTGTTTACCGATGATCTAAAGAAGAAACGCGCCAGCAATGAAAGCTTCTGGCTGATCGGTCAGCCGGATGTGAAATTAAAAGCAATCAAAAGCGGTGATGACAAAGGCAAGTATCAGATCGAGGTTAACGGCTTTGATTACTATAATCCAAAAACGGGCAACGTGGAAAGCGGCGGCAAGGGTGATATTGCCATGTGGCTCTTGGATACAGATTATGACGGGCGCAGTATTTTCCCCTCACAAGTATTTTTTCCGATGGCGGGAGCAAAAGAAGGTTGGGCAACCATTGCCAGAAATCTGAAGGCGGAGATTGATGAAGATAAAATCGAAGCTTTCGGCGGCACGCTTTCGCTGCCCTTTACGCCGGGGAAGGCCGTTGCGGTGAAAATCATTGATGCCCGCGGCATTGAGAGTTTAAAAATTATTCGATTGTAAAGGAGTTTTAAAATGATCATTTCACGTATCATTCTTAAAAATTGGAAAAACTTCAGGAGTATCAAGGTTGATCTGAAACAGCGTACTTTTGTCGTTGGACCAAATGCGTCCGGTAAATCAAACTTTTTAGATGCTTTCCGTTTTCTTCGCGATATTGCCAAACCCGGCGGTGGTTTGCAAAAAGCGATTAGTGATCGTGGAGGCATTTCCAAACTACGCTGTTTGGCTGCCAGAAAAGATCCGGAAATAGTTGTTGGAATATCCCTTTCTGAATATGGCTCTGTGGAAGTTGACTGGAAATATGAAATTGGTATTAAACAAGAAGCCAGAGGGCATCATATGCCCTACCTCAGTTATGAAAAAGTATGGAAGGGTGAGAAGCTGATAATTGACCGTCCCAATGATAATAGAGAAGATAAAACAGATAGGGAGCGACTAAGCCAAACATTTCTTGAACAAATCAACGCCAACAAGGATTTCAGAGATGTTGCCAAATATCTGGAAAAAGCTCTCTATCTGCATATTGTGCCACAGCTCTTGAAATATCCACTAGCTTTTGCCGGTGCTGACTTACCTGGTGATCCTTTCGGCAGGGGTTTTCTGGATAAACTGGCAAAAACGCCTGAAAAAACGCGCAATGCCTGGCTAAAAAAAATCGATGCAGCTTTGCGTATAGCCGTGCCGCAGTTACGTGAATTGCATTACGCTGAAGAAAACGGCAAGCCGCACCTAGAAGCACTCTATGAGCACTGGCGGCCTGATGCCGGAAAACAAAAGGAAGAGCAATTCTCCGACGGCACATTGAGAATGATAGGCTTGCTGTGGTCGCTGCAGGAAGGTGAAGGCCTTCTGCTTCTGGAAGAGCCGGAGTTATCGCTCAATGCCGCCATTATATCGAGGCTTCCGTCGATTATTTATAAAATTCAAAAGCAAAAGAGACGTCAGGTAATCATGACGTCTCATAGCGCTGATCTTTTGGCGGATAAAGGTATTTCTTTGCATGAGATTTTAGTTTTTACTCCGGATAAGGAAGGCACTAAAATCGATGTGGCGGTCGATATAGCGGAGGTACGTGCCATGCTGGAAGACGGCATGACACCGGGCGACGCTATTTTGCCTCGAACAGCTCCGAAAAACATAAAGCAATTGTTACTTGAGATTTAGCCATGATATCTGTGAACCTTGTTTATGAAGATGTGCTCAGCGAAATGGTGATGAGAAAGCTGCTCGACTTTTTTCCTCAAAAGTATGACGTTGCAGCGGCATACAACAAACATGGATTTGGAGCCATCAAGAGAGACCTAAAAAGTTATAATAAGGCCTCAAAGCACACGCCTTTTTTTGTATTAACTGATCTTGACCAAAATGAATGTCCACCGTCTTTAATTCATGAATGGATGACTTTTAAAAAACATCCGCACTTGATATTTCGTGTTGCTGTGAAGGAAATTGAATCGTGGTTGTTGGCTGATAGAAAGGGTTTTGCCGACTTCGCATCGGTGGCTTTGAGCCGCATGCCCGCTGATCCTGAAGCTTTGCCGGATCCAAAGATGGAGCTTTTTGAAATTATAAAAAAATCAAGAAAAAGAGAACTAAAAGAGGATATTCTGCCGCGATATAAAGGCGATAGAATGGGACCTAATTACAACGGTTGTCTTTCAGAATTTGTCATTAAATCATGGAATGTAAAGCGGGCTGTTAAACATTCGCCGAGCCTTGAAAGGGCATTTGATAATCTACAAAATTTTAAGAAAAAGGCCAAAGCATGAAAAACATAGACAAACTGATTATCAATTCCCCTTATGCCGTGCCTGCAAAGTATTGGGAATATATTCGTGATACCCGTGAATTCCTCCTGAAAGATGGACGACGGCCTGCCGGATATGTGGTTGCATCGGAAAGTTCCCAAGCTTTTGATGATCCGGGCGTATTTGTAGAAATTTCACTGGTAAATGCCATACGACCGCGCATTGAGAAGTGGCGCGACGCAGATTATCCCGGCGTTACCGGTATTACCAAGCGGCTGCTGAAACACTGGCAAGATCCCGAAGAACGCAAAGACCGCCGGTTTTTCTTCTGTCAGATGGAAGCAATTGAAACGCTCATCTGGCTTACCGAAGCGCCAGAAGCTGAGAAAACGGGTATTGTCATCGCGGGTGATGGCGGTGACTTCTCCCGCTGGTGCAGTAAGATGGCCACCGGCACCGGCAAAACAATTATCATGGCGATGCTCATCGCCTGGCAGGTGCTCAATAAGGTTGCCAACAGCAAGGATACCCGCTTTTCCAAAAACGTGCTGGCTGTTGCGCCAGGGCTTACAGTTCGCAGCCGTTTGTCCGTGCTGGAACCATCCGGTATTGGTAATTACTATGAAGAATTTAATGTCGTGCCTTCCAGTCTGATGGAAACGCTACGGCAGGGTAAAGTCAAAATTATCAACTGGCATATGCTGGCGTGGGATAGTGAAGAGAGGCTGGCAAAAAAGAAAACCGTCGATAAGCGCGGTGCGAAAAGCGACGAAGCTTATGTCCGGGAAGTTCTGAAGGATATGTCTGGTGCGTCTAATATTATCGTGATCAACGATGAGGCGCATCATGCCTGGCGGATTCCGGCGGAAAGCAAAGTCAAGGGTGTTAAAAAAGAGGACATTGAAGAAAGCACAATCTGGGTGGGCGGTCTCGACAGGATTCACCGGACGCGCGGCATATTGCGCTGCTTTGATTTATCCGCAACGCCCTTTGCACCAACAGGTAAGAAGGCTACGGAAGAAGCTCTTTATCCCTGGATAGTCAGTGATTTTGGCCTCAATGACGCTATTGAATCCGGTCTGGTTAAAACACCGCGTGTGGTTATTCGCGACGACGGTAAGGTTGATGCCAATTTACGCTCACGGCTCTATCATATTTACATGGACAACACCGTTAAAGATGACATCAACCGTAAAGCTGAGGAAGGCGAGCCTTTGCCGGATTTAATCAAGAATGCTTATTTATTGTTGGGTAAAGACTGGCAGGCAGCCAAAGACGCATGGAAGGAGGCAGGGCATAAAATCCCGCCGGTGATGATTACAGTGGCAAACACGACATCAACTTCCGCCCGCATTAAATATTCGTTCGATCATGATGCCTTTTTGCTGTCCGTGGCCGGGTTAGATGACTTGTGCACACCAGAAAAAACATTGCAAATTGACAGTAGCATTTTGAATAAAGCAGAAGCTGAAACTCAACCGATTGATATAGAGGTTGAACCTGCTGAAGAAAATGGTGATGAAGAGGAAGCGCCCAAAGAGAAGAAGCTGACACAGAAGCAGCTTGCAGAACAATTGCGAAAAACTGTCGATACGGTGGGCAGAATAGGCCAGCCCGGCGAACAAATACAAAATGTCATCTCCGTCGGTATGCTTTCCGAAGGTTGGGATGCCAAGACGGTCACGCATATCATGGGGCTACGCGCATTCAGCAGCCAGCTTCTTTGCGAGCAGGTTGTTGGCCGTGGTCTGCGGCGGACTTCATACGACGTCGGCGCTGACGGATTGTTTGAACCGGAATATGTGAATATTTTCGGCGTACCCTTTACCTTTCTGCCACATGAAGGCGGCTCAGACGGACCACCACCACCGCCGCCTCCGCCAAAGACAAGAATCGAACCTGTAAAAGAAAAAGCACTACATGAAATCATTATCCCCAATGTTCTAAGAATTGATCATGTCTATAAACCGCAACTGGCAATAGACATGACCAAAGTAAAAACCCTTGAGCTTGATCCTTATGAATCAATCACGGAAGCGGAATTGGCGGCGATGATTGCGGGGAAACCGAATCCGGCTGCCCTTACCGAAATTGACTTAAAAGAAATTGCCGAAAAGCTTCGCACGCAATCCGTTGTATTTCGCATTGCTTCGACGATCTACAATTCAGAGAAAAAGCCAGACTGGAAGGGCAGTAAAGAAGCGTTTCTGATTCAATTAATTCGGATTGTGGAGCAATTCATTGATTCTGACAAAATCAACATCAAAAACCCCTTATTTAATCAAGAAGAGACACGCAGGCGTATCCTTATCATGTTGAATATGAATAAAGTTATTCAACATATTTGGAATGAAATCCGCGCTAGTAATACAATGGAACTTACGCCGGTATTCGATAAAGAAAAACCATTATTATCAACAACGGATGTCCGAACATGGTGGACAAGCAAGCCCTGCGAAAATTTCGGCAAATCACATATAAACTTTACTGTTGTTGATAGTGATTGG
>JANYAF010000110.1 GCA_025355175.1 Deltaproteobacteria bacterium
TCACATCGCTATCTGCACGCGGCAGAATTCCCTTTAAACCCAGTTTTTTTGATCTTGTGGTTATTGATGAGGCGAGCCAGTGCGATATTGCCTCTGCCCTCCCCCTCATCTATCGTGCAAAGCAGGTCGTAGTGATTGGAGACCCAAAGCAGCTGTCGCATATCAGCGGACTCCAGAAGGGTCAGGATCAGAAGCTGCTGGAGCAGCACGATCTGGTACGCGACTATTCCCACTGGGCTTATTCCTATAATTCATTATTTGACCTTGCATCCGGATTGGCATCCGGAGAAGATATTGTCAGCCTGCGGGATCACCATCGCTCCCATGCCGATATCATCGAGTTTTCAAACCGCTTCTTCTACGAGAGCAGACTAAGGGTTGCCACAAGGTACGACAAGCTTAAGCATCCGATGAACAATGGCCGTGGGGTGCGGTGGATTCATGTGTCAGGCAATGTCGTACGTCCTACAACCGGCGGTGCCATAAACACGAGGGAAGCGGAACTGGTTGTTGGCACTATAAGGCAGCTTGTCAATGATCAGGGATACAAAGGGACGATTGGGGCGGTGAGCCCGTTCCGAGCCCAGGCCAACCTGATCCGCGAGACCATTAACAAGGATGTGGCTCTTTCAGCCCGTCTCATCCAGCATGAGTTTCTTTCTGATACGGTGCACAAATTCCAGGGTGACGAGCGAGATGTCATGATCTTTTCGCCGGTAATATCCCAAGGGACGCCAGCAGGCGCCTTGGGATTTCTAAGAAGCAACGGCAACCTCTTCAATGTTGCCATTACCCGCGCCCGGGCCATATTGCTGGTGGTAGGGGATCAACAGGCGGCAGCGCAATGCGACGTGTCTTACCTTGCTGAATTTTCCAGTTATGTTCAGAAAATACAGGATGCCGAATTGGCCAAGGTAGAGCAGATACTTGCAGACTGCGGTTCTGAGTTCCCCGCCGTTGATAATCCTGAACAGGTTTCTGATTGGGAGAAAATACTGTACAAGGCCCTATACAAGGCAGGAATCAGAACACTCCCGCAGTATCGACTTGAAAAATACGCCCTCGACCTGGCTTTGTTTGATGAAACGCATTTCAATAACGGACGCAGACTCGACATCGAGGTCGATGGGGAAAGATATCACCGCAACTGGACTGGGGAACTGTGTCATCGAGACCAGCTTCGCAATCAGCGTTTATATGAATTAGGCTGGGATGTCATGCGCTTCTGGGTGTATGAGATCAGGGATGACCTCGATGGTTGCGTGAGTAAAGTTAAACAGTGGCTTGAGGTTAAGTGATTTGTCTCTGCGTTAACTCGATAATGCCAGATTGCTTGATTTATGCTATAATTCAGCAAAAGAGGATAACAATTATTTAATTTGAGGAGGCTTTATGGCTAAGGATCAGCATGCTGTTCCACGCGATGGAAATTGGGCTGTAAGTGGAGAATGAAATTCAAAAGACACTTCGATTCATTCAACGCAAAAGAAAGCAATCGATGCCGCTCGTGATATTGCGAAGAACCAGAAATCTGAAGTTGTGACACACGGTCGTGATGGAAAAATCCGCGACAAAGACAGTTATGGCAATGATCCATTCCCTCCTAGAGACCGCAGGCACTAATTCCCTAATTGAATTCCAAGCATTCGATGAATGCCGGCAGGTTTTCTTTTGTCACGATGATTGGTATCTTATCTATGAGGAGTAGCCGGAGATACATATGTTCGTCCTATCCAACTCGCACCTCTCTGAAATTACCTCTAATCATTGCGTTGAAAGCCTTCCCTATTGAGCCCGCCGCCCGGACATCGTTGTAAGTGGACTCGGGCACATCGTAATACTGCCAGACCTGTCCGCTAGACCGGAACTCCACCTCCGCAGTACCAGAGGATTGGTCATACCCGATACTAGCAATCATAGATGAATCGACGATATCCCTGTCCATACCTATCTCCTCAGTTTCTGTTCTCGTTGCGAAGTCACAACCCGCTTGTAATCATCTGCACCATGTGTAAAAGTTTTTTGCCAACACTCAACCAGCTTGGGGTCTTCGCTGGTCGGCCGCGGTGTCTGTAAAGGAATCCGCACCCGCGAAGGGATCTTGACGGCTTCACCGATAACCAGCGCTTCACCTGTTCTTAAAGACGGGAGCAAGTCAATCAAGCTGATCAGGTTGTCTGGAGCGGATGATTTGACAATAGATTGATCGCTGGAATTGGTTAACCTTAAGGCAATAAACGTACCCACCTGCGCTAAGATCGTCTCGGAAATCTCTGATGGCCTCTGGGAAATGATCATTGCCCCGACACCGAACTTACGACCCTCTTTGAAAATCCTCTCGACAGCATCTTTTGCGTAGTTGTTGCCTTCCTTTTTGTTCAGATAGGAATGGGCCTCTTCAAATGCGATAAAGAGAGGTCTCTGCCTCCCTGTGTATGGCTCATGCCTCCCCCAGAACATGCTATCGAAAACGAACCGAGTGATAAGGCCAACAGTTATGTCAAGAACGTTGAAGGGTACGCCGGCGAGGTCGAGAATCGTAAGCCTCTCCTCGCCTCCGATCCAATCATTCAGTAGATCATGCAGGTCCTTTGGTGATGTCGCATCTGTATAGTCACCGGGGTGAAATAGGAAATCATAGCC
>JANYAF010000139.1 GCA_025355175.1 Deltaproteobacteria bacterium
CAGCAGAATATATTCTATTTCCGGTTTTCTCATAAAGAGTCCCCTTATGCTTCGGTAAAGTCTGTTGGCGGATATTTTAAAAGTGGACGGAATTTTGTTTTATCGTTGGCCTTGTTGTAGGCTTCCTCGCCGCTGATCCAGCCTTTGTTGTAGAGTTCCATAATGGCATCGTCCAGCAATTGCATGCCGTATTTTTTACCAGTCTGCATCATCGATGGAATCTGAAAGGTTTTCTGCTCACGAATCAGATTGCGCACCGCCCCAGTGGCAATCAGAATTTCCATCGCCGCACAACGCCCCTTGACATCAATTCTTTTGAACAGAACCTGGGCAATGACCGCCCGCAAACCGTCGGCAAGCGTTGAACGGATCTGCATTTGCTCACTGGATGGGAATACTTCAATAATTCTGTCCACTGTTTTCGCCGCGCTGGTCGTGTGGAGAGTCCCAAAGACAAGATGCCCGGTAGAAGCTGCTTCCACCGCGAGAGAGATTGTTTCCAGATCACGCAATTCACCGACCAGGATAATATCGGGATCTTCACGCAGAGCACCGCGCAGCGCCGACGTGAATGTTTTTGTGTGAATTCCCACTTCCCGGTGGTTTACAATACAACCCTGGCTTTGGTGGACAAATTCAATGGGGTCTTCAATCGTAATGATATGGTCTTTGCGGGTACGGTTTGCTTCATCGATTATTGCCGCCAGAGTTGTTGATTTACCAGAGCCTGTCGGTCCGGTAACCAGAATAAGCCCGCGCGGCAGAGCGGCCAGTTTAGAGATAACCGCCGGAAGCCCCAGCTCCTGGCAGGTTAGTATTTTGCTCGGAATTTCCCGGAATACCGCAGCAATGCCGTATTTCTGCTGGAAAAAATTAGCCCGGTAACGGGCCAGACCGGGAATTTCATAGGCAAAATCAATATCGCCCGTTTCTTCGAATTGCTTGATTTTATGTTCCGGTGTAATTTCGTAGAGAAGTAATTTCAGTGTATCATTATTCAGAACATCATACTTGATCCGCTCAATTTCACCGCGAATGCGGATGGCGGGCTGCTGGCCGGACACAAGATGAAGGTCGGATGCCTTATTGTCATGCATCAGCTGAAAAAAAGCGTCGATTTTTGCCATGGAGATCTCCCGTGTATTTTATTATTGTCTTAAAAAACGGCTGCGTTGTAAGGAGTTCTATGTCGAACGGTCAATCAATCGCATACTTAAAAATCCGATGATCTCCGACATGGGTTAGAGTATAGGGAAAACGGACCTGTTTTGTCAAGCCAAGATTGGGGCAAGATTGGGACTACGAATGGGGTTTACTTTTCAACATATCCCTATTTCACCAACTAATTCTTGACACTGGGACAAACTATAATATATGCTCGCCACGTTTTTCTCAGGGTTGGGGGTGTAGCTCAGCTGGGAGAGCGCGGCGTTCGCAACGCCGAGGCCAGGAGTTCGATCCTCCTCATCTCCACCAAGCCATAATCCAACAACATCCAAAGAAGTCCATCAAGCCCGCATGAATAGCGGGTTTTTTGTTGCAATTCGTCCAAAGACGTGCTATAATGTTTATCAGAGTCGGGTAATTCTGGGGGTATAATTTCCAATAATACCCCCAGCAAAAACAAAGATACCCCGAGGAGATGATCTTATGCTACTGAATGAAATGAAAGCCCGTAACGCAAAGCCGAAAGAAAAACCTTATAAAATTTCAGATAGCGAAGGTCTTTATCTACACATCACAGAAACGGGCAGCAAACTATGGCGCTTCAAGTATCGCTTCGACGATGATGGGAGGGGAAAGAAAGAGAAGTTACTTGCCTTAGGTAAATATCCAGAAATAAGCCTTCACGATGCACGACAACGACGCGACGATGCACGAAAGCTACTTGCAAACAATGTTGACCCTGGCGCTGTCCGTAAAGCCCAGAAGCAAGCCAAGATTGAAGACACGGAAACATTTGAGGTCATATCGCGTGAATGGCACAACAAATTCAAGCCAACATGGGCGGAAGGCCACGCGCTTAAAATCATGCGCCGTTTGGAGCTTGATCTTTTTCCGTGGATTGGCGCACGTCCAATAAAGGATATCACAGCGCCGGAGTTGTTGGCAGTATTAAGGCGCACAGAATCACGTGGGGCATTGGACGCGGCACACAGATTGAGAGGTGTCTGCAACATGATCTTTAGATACGCCATCGCCACCGGACGTGCTCAACACAATCTGGCGCAGGATCTGATAGGTTCATTGCCACCGGCACATAAAAGGCATCTGGCGGCCATTACAGAACCGAAGGAAGTGGCCAATCTTCTCCGGGCAATTGATGATTATCATGGTTCTTTTATCGTTCGATGCGCTCTTAGGCTTTCTCCGCTTGTATTTGTCAGGCCGGGCGAGCTAAGGCACATGCAGTGGGATGAACTCGATTTTGAAAAAGCCGAATGGCATATTCCTGCACACAAAATGAAACTCCGGCAGCCGCATATTGTTCCGCTATCAACGCAATCTCTTGAGATACTGAACGAAATCAAACCGCTTACAGGCGGTGGGGTTTATGTTTTTCACGGAAGGACATCGAACAGGCCGATGAGCAATAATGCAATTTTGGCAGCGCTTCGCAATATGGGCTACACCGCGGAACAAATGACGCCGCATGGTTTCCGAGCAATGGCAAGAACCATATTAGACGAAGTTTTGCAAGTCCGTGTTGATCTTATCGAGGCGCAACTGGCACATAGAGTTATTGATGTTTTAGGCAGAGCCTACAACAGAACAACACACCTAAACGAACGGCGGAAAATGATGCAGACATGGGCCGACTACCTGGACCAACTGAAGGTTGGGGCCAAGATTTTGCCATTTAGAAAAACCATGGAATAATAATTAAACTCAGATATATTTTGATCATCGCAATGGATATTCTTAATTGCAAAGTTCGTTATGCGATTTCGTCTCTATAAATTGTCTGATCTCCGATGCTATCCAAACGGTTGTTCGTTTGCCAAGTTTCTTTGGCTGCGGATATTTGCCTTCTTTGACTCCAGCCCACCAACTTGATTTGGAAATCGGAATAATTCCCGGCTTTGTCTTGTCGCCAATAATCTGTTTTAATCGCAAAAATCCTTCAATCTGTAAAGCTTGCATCTTGTATACGCCCCTTTCTCGGTATGAAAATAATAGGTGAATACTTCTTCTATGGTAATTTTATGCGGCATTATTAAAATATTTTCCACACATCCCCCCTGGTTGTTCGTGTGTGTTCACGTTCACACCCCTAACCCCTAAAGGGGTGGTGCGTAAACGAACTACGCTGTTCACGCTTTGTTCACCTTTTGTTCACAAGTATAGCTGTGGAATATTTTGATATTACTGCACATATTTTTCATTCATTCATCCACGTTCATGTTTCGTTCACGTTCACTGTGGACCGCTTAGTTCACGGTTTTTGAGCCATCAACAAAGTTCATTCCATCCGCTGTCAGCTTACCCTCGCCTGTTAACAGACCACCTTTGACGGCTTCCTTCTTGACGCCAGTAATTCTTCCCTTAGCAATTTTCAGATCGTCGTGGATCTCGTCATATGTTTTGCCCTCATTAAGGAGCCGCAGAATTTCTTTATTAACTTCGGCCTTCGATGCTCCCCACGTCCAGATCGTTTCCCCGTGCTCATTTTTTCCCAGAGTGAACCGCGTATCCTGCATGTATTTCAAATATTCATGTGGGACTCTCGATTTGCTGAAGGTTACTATGAAGTCAGCACCGTTTTCCGGTCCGCTGTTCGGTGGTTTTTTCAGGATAATCGACAGATCAATGTTATCTTCGCGCGCTGATGTCCCGCGCTGCTTCCCATCTTTGCTCGTGTGATGGAGCAGAATAGTTGTTATGCCTCCAAACCTCAGTTCAATGAGCCAGGAATCTATGGGGTCCCAATCTTGTTTAGAGTTTTCATCAATTCCGCCGGTTAAAGATACAATGTTGTCAATCACGAAAACTTTGATTTTGAAGTCCAAAAGATATTTTTTTATAAAATCTTGCCAAGGTTTGCTTAAGAGATTTGCTTTTGGGTAACCATTCTGAGCTATAATGGCATCGCTGTATATGAAAAGGTCGCTTTTACGCTCCTGCTCGGGGTTCAGATCCAAAAGTCTTTTTTGTGTATCTTGTGCTGCCATTGCACCATCAAGATACAGGCAAGATACAGACTCACCGGCCTTCCATGGTACTAACGGCAACTCTCGAGTAATGCAGTCGCAGCTGGATTGGGCAAACCATGACTTGCCTACACCCCTCCATCCGGTTAGCAGCACTATTGAAGAATCCGATACGATTGGCGTCAAATAATATTTTTTTCTGGCAACTTGAGTTCAGTGAATTGATCCGCAAGATATATGGATTCTTCGAGGCAAAAGAAAGGATCGTCACTGTCGACACCGTCGTTAGTTTTTACATCATCAATACTTTTCTCATTGAAGTATACGATTTCCATTTAATCTTTCTCCTTTTTTGTTTTTTTTAAAGCTGAGCTTTTTAAATAAAAAAGCCATGAATAACCTGCTATGGTCTTTCATGGCTTACTGGCTGGGGCTGGCTGACTGGCCTTGGCTGGCTCGCCCAAATTGTTAGTTTGCTGAAGTTATTTTACTGCATCATATATCCGCCGGTTTTTGTTCGCATCAATCGTCTTTTTTGTTCTCCATTAGACGTTTTGATAATGATGTTAGCAATGACCTTAGTCGAGGTGGCATAAGCATAAAGGTCCTTAACTTGCAGGTTAGGAACAGCATCAGTGGTAACAACTTTTTCATGAGATTCAGAATTCATTTTTGGTTCCTCCTTTTGTTAAATATATTAAATTTATGATCTATAATTCCGGCTGTCGGACTTTGGTTCTTTTGTCAAGCAGAATGTGCAACGCCGTCCGGTTATTTGTCTGTTCCTTTCGTTTTTCCAAATTGTCTGGCACAAGCATAACAAAGATAAAATATTGTTAATATTGTCAATATCACCTAGAGTATCGCCTCGAATCCAGCGTCAATGTTGGTGAAAGATTTCACCGTTTGCGCCGGCTAAAACACACCGATTATGGGCACCAAGATGACCAAAACGCTGATAATTGCATAAAAGACGTACAGAAAGGCGCGCCTTGTAGACGAGCTGCCCCCCTGCCTCAATGCTCTCGGATAATTACCCGGCACCGGGTTAGAGGTCACCAGGCGACCACAGGATCACAGATCCGCCATATTTTTCAGTCAATATTCCGAATTGACATTAAATAAGACACTTCATATATTCAGATCCGATAAAGACAGGTTGTAGTCAACTCACTTAATACGACGGAGGCATCCAATCCATGGGTATCCAGAACGGTGAACAGATCTTGGAAATGATGCGGTCCTATCAGGTCCCCTGCATGCTGGCCGCAGCTGCTGACCTGGATCTGTTTGAGAAGCTGATCTCCGTACCCCGGACGGCCACAGACGTTGCCACGGCCACTGGCTACGACCTCCGCGGGGTGACTATTCTGCTCGACGCGCTGGCGGCGGCAAAGATTATTGTCAAGAAGGACCATCATTACTCGATACCCCCGGAACTTGTCCCATACTTGTCTAAAGGGTCTCCGCAGAGCGTCATCGCCATGATACGTCATCAGGCAAACTGCCTGCGCCGCTGGTCGCGATTGCCGTGGACGACACAAACCGGAAAGCCTGACGATCCCGGGCCAAGCATCCTTGGAAAAGAAGCCGACACAGCATCGTTCATCGAAGCGATGAATGTGGTGTCCCGTGGCGTAGCAGACAAACTGATCCAGGAAATCCACCCCGGCAACGTACGCTGCGTATTGGATCTGGGTGGTGCTTCGGGATCCTGGACACTGGCCTGGCTGAAGGCGGAACCAACCTCACGCGCCATCATCTTCGATCTGCCGCATGTGATTCCCATGGCCCGTGAACGCTTCGCCGCTTCGCCGTTTAACGCCCGCGTTGAACTGCGGGCCGGGGACTTTAACACCGATGACCTGCCCAAGGGAGCCGACCTGGCCTGGGTCAGTGCGATTATTCATCAAAATTCCCCAGACCAGAACCGTGCGCTCTACCAGCGTGTTGCCACTGCGCTGGAGCATAATGGATGGATCTACATTCGTGACATTATCATGGAGTCTTCCCGCACGGCACCGGTAGCCGGCGCACTGTTCGCCGTCAACATGCTGTCGGGCACCGAAGGCGGTAACTGCTATAGCTTGGCCGAGATTCGAGAGGATCTCCAGTCGACCGGATTCACCGGTGTTGAACTGGTCCGGCGCGACGAAGGCATGCACTCGATCGTGAGGGCGCGCGTGCGATAGATTGAACCATGGCTGGTGACTATACTTCTTCCTGCTATATGTACGATGTTCTTCCTGTTATGTTTGCTTGATTGCTTTCATTAATAATACAAGATTGCGAATGGTAATAATTGGTTCTGCGTTGATTGACGAATACCAACGGAACTGATTACAGATTACCGAACGGGAAAAATAGACGGTTCCCTTTGCTCTTAATGCGATTTGAATATAAAAAGAAATCCTCCCACCATTTTTAAAAGAGATGGAAGGGGGAAAAGAGGACAGGATTATTTCTTAATTTAAAGTAGAGAAGAAAAATCTTATAATTTCAGGATATTTTGCACAAAGCGTATGACTGCTTTCTCACGAAAAAATCAGGGTGCGGCTAAACATTTATGCCGCACCCCGTAAATCTATCCTCAATTAATCTGACTTAAAGGGGATTGTATTTATTCTCCCCACCCATTCTTTCCTTTACAACGATCTAGATTCTGATCCATCCAGGGTAGTACCTTCGCGGCGGGGATTACATATCCCGGTCCGGCATAAGCACAGCCTTTAAACCAGTAATATGGAGGAATATTGAAGGATACCTTCTGCTGTTCCGGCGGTACATATTCGGTGACAAGCAAATTCTGCATGGCCTTGTGATCACAGGCCCGCATTTTTATGATCTTGCCGTTGGCAAACCGGTACGTGTCGCCTTCCCATACCTTGATGATTTTTTCCGGGTCTGTGCTCTTAGCCCGCTCAATGACGGAGAGGAGCCAGTACATCTGCATCGTGTAGGAACCCAGATTGGAGCTGCCATGTTCGAAGACCCGGCTGTCGAAAGGCTGTGTCTTCCATTTTTTCTGCCATTGATTGTTCCAGCTTTTATGGAATTTGTCATAGCCCGGAAATTTGAAGGCCGGAGTAACGTCGTGTTGATCGATATTAATCAGGCCTTTGGTTCCCTCTACACCGACTTGATGGAGTTCATTGGGCTCATTCATGAACAGATTGGCAAAAGGCAGTTTTATTCCCATCTGCCTGGCCTGCTTCAGGAGATTTCCCGAATCGGGAGTCCAGTCGCCGGTATAAATAACTTCGGCGCCGGAAGCCTTGACCTTTTCCAGATAGGGTGCAAAATCCGTTAGAAACAACTTATGATAATCTTCACCCACGATCTGCGCTTCTGGATAATACTCCTTCAGGCCTCTTTTAAATCCATCACCCAGGGCATGACCAAAGGAATAATCCTGACCAATGATGTAAAACTTTTTCTCCTTTTTCCGAATCTGGCCATAGAAATAGGCCAGCCCCAGTCCGATCTGTTCGGTGGAAGCCGAAGACATGAAGGCATAGCGGCTGAAATTCGTGGCATCCATGAGATCGTCGGACAGTGCGCCTTCATTCATGATGATAACCTTGTACTTGTTACCCGTTTCGTTCATGACCTTCATGATATTGCTTCCGGAAGTGCCCACCAAAAACTGGGCTTTCTCTTGCAGAATCATGCGCTCGCATATCTTCTTGGCCTGATCCGGCTTGGACATGGAGTCAGCTTTGATCAGGGCAACGAGCTTCTTCTTACCGTCTACCCAGATGCCTCCACGCTTGTTGATATCGTGCACGGCCCATAGCATCGGGGCATAATGGAGTTCCCCATTGATGGCGCCCGGTCCGGAAAAGGGTGCCACATGAGCGATCGTAATGACGTCGCCTGTGGGAATTACGGGATGTGCCGGATCAAAGTCCGACATATCCGACATTTTGTTAATATCAAAAGCGGCATTCGGCTTGCCCCAGTTATCTGACGCATCCGCTTTGGCAGCCTTACTTGTTTTGTCTGCCTTGGCTGCTAAGGCCATCTGCGGGCTATAGACCATTAAAGATAACAGGCTGAACAAACCAATCAAAACGAAAACACTTTTGCTAATAAACTTCATTTTTAACCTCCTTTTTTTATTGTTTTTCAATTTTTCCGACGCGTTAAAAAATGTTGAAAAAATGGTTTCTCATTTAATATATTGCATCGCTCGCTGAATGATTGTTCATTCTTATAATTTCATAATTATGAACGAACATTCACTCATTTAGCGCTCTATAACTCAATAGAATTATTTAAGCAATAAGTATTTATATGCATAACATTAAAATTATTTTTACTTATTTAAGGTAATAATTTTATGGTAAAATTAGACAAAGCAAAGTATTATACACTTCAATATACATACGTACCGAAATGGAGGGCAAATAAATGGGAAGCCTTGAAAAAACAGGAAATAAGAAAAAAGTGACTAATACTGTTATGAGTAGAGTAAAAAACCAAGAGCTTGTTCTGAAAATGCAGCTGCATATCGCAAAAAAAGCATCAAAGCTCTTTATCAAAAAGGGATATCACAAAACAAGCATTCGAGACTTATCAGAGGCGACGGGGATGGCTGTCGGCAGTCTATATAATTACATCAAAAAAAAAGAAGATGTGCTCTGCCTCGTTTTTGATGTCTTCCATCGGTCACTTCGTGAATATCTTGAAAAACAGGGTGTATATAATATCGAGGACCCAGAGGAGCAGTTCAAGGCATATATCTGCCGCTTGTTGGAAAATGCTCAGAATTTCAGGGATGAGATTATTTTTATGTATACTGAATCCTGGTTACTCCCTCAGGCATTTAAGGAGATATTTATGCAAAAGGAGTTAGATAACATATTGAATCTAGAAAAAATCGTAAAAAGAGGCATAGATCAGGGGGCTTTTCGTGTCGAGTATCCTTTTTACACGGCCAGCACGATTATTTATCAGCTGTCTATTGAACCTTTGCGTGGATGGACGTTTACGGGGAAGTATTCGATTGAAGAAATAAATCGAATGACCGCAGACCATATTTTGAAGATGGTGATAAATTAGGATTGGTTCTGTTTTAGCTTAATCAAAGAGAACCAAGAGTAATATAGAGTCATGTCTATTTTTTCGCCCTATCAAATATTTCGCACGTTATTCTGCATTTTTTCTTGAGATACAGTTTAAAGCTTTGTAGGTGGGGTTAATCGCTGGTGATCTTTTGTTGGCTGAGCATTACGGGTTATAAGGCGCTACGAAAAAGCATCGACCTCCATCACTGACTTCAATAAGACTCTCATTGACTTAGTATACAAAGCTGCTATTGTTGGTTAAGATAGCATTTTAAGGTGCGCGGGTTGTATGGCGGCATGTTGGAGGACAATTAATGAAGACAGCTGTACGTAATATGAAAAAAGTCGGCGCCAGGGTACCGGAAGAAGTGCATAAGGCGATTAAGATACGGGCTGCCGGGGAAGGTAGGTCAGTCTCTGCTATAATCGAAGGACTAATCCAGGAATATCTGATAAAGACAACCAAACCGCTACCCCTTACTAGTACTGATGCTCTATTGCGTCACATAAAAGGAATAGTAAGATAGAGGACGATCGGTTCTTCCGCCGCCTTCGCCCAAGTCCTTGCCCGTCTCATTCCGTTCCAGGTAGGTCTATTCACCCGTGTGCCAAAGGATGGGAAGAGCTCAAGAAAGGTGTCGAACTGGCTATTTCCGATTTGTCACAGGTTGTAGACAAAGCGCTGTCTAAATTCAAAGAGTAGAGATGACTTTTTTATTTTAGTTCCACCATTCCAGCGGGTGAAAGTTTTTCTTCAACCGTTGTTTTTTTCGCGAGATTGCAGTGTCAATCTTCCACATAGAATATCACTGCTGTCCCAACGTTGATTTTTGATAGCGCCCTAACTTCCTGAAACTTAGTTAAATTTGACGTAAAATGCAATTTATCGATTTGAAATATTTTCCCCGGATGTGCAAGTCTCCCTCATCAATGAATGAGGAGGCCG
>JANYAF010000166.1 GCA_025355175.1 Deltaproteobacteria bacterium
GCACAGGGGACAAGCCACGGGGTAGATTTGAAAAGATTTGATCCCCGTATACAGTGCGGTTCCACCACGGAGGTCTCGTTATCGTGAAGCGATCTTTTGTCTTCTATCGACAACGCCCCGATGTCATGAAGCAGGCCGGCAAGAAAAACGTTCTTGATCCGTTCTTCCTCCAGCCTCGCCCTCCTTCCCAACTCCCATGCAATGAATGCCACACGCTGCTGGTGCATGGCAAGTGAAGAGAATGCCAAGTCCAGGGCATCTGATAGAGAGAGAACAAGATTGCCCAGATTTACCGATGTCTTAGGATACATAATTACCTCCCTTGAGCTTATTTGTTCGCGTCAGGAGCACATTTGGGACCTTTCACGCAACATGAAATCTTCGCATCATGAGTCTTACCTGACCCAACGCCCGAATTAAGCCGCGCCGCGAAGCGGCGTCGGCTTGAATGAGTTGTTAGGCATGATTGGCTTTTCCCCACTTTCCGAGTCGCCCGGTAATTCCCTCATCACCGCGGCATCAGCGCGAACACGCCCCAGCCCAGGTATTCACGTGTGTAAGCGGCGTGGCGCTCGGGTTCCGAGGTCAGTTGGGCTCGAACCTCTTTGGCTAACTCGTCACCGGGATTGGCTTCAAGCCATCGGCGCATGGTGAGCCATTTGGCCGCCTCGTATCTGTCCCAGCCGTCTTGGTCAGCCAAAACCATTTCCACGACATCGTAGCCGAGGCGGCCGAAAGACGCGAGAAGTTCCGGAAGCAGGAGAAAGTCGGAGATTGAGTGGGCAAGACACCCTTTGGCAACATCTTCCGTCGGCGGTAACTGCCGCCAGTAGGGCTCGCCGATGAGGATGATCCCTCCGGGGCGGAGGCTCTGCGCCAGAAGCTCGATGGTGCCGGCGACACCCCCACCGATCCATGTCGCACCCAGACAGGCTGCCACACTGACCTTCTCGTCAGAGACATAGCCGGCAGCATCGCCATGGATGAACTTGACTTGATCGGCGACGCCGAGTTCTTCAGCACGGAGTTTCGCTTGCTCGGTGAACAATTGGCTCATGTCGATGCCGGTGCCGATGACGCCGTGGTCTCGTGCCCAGGTGCACAGCATCTCTCCCGAACCGCTGCCGAGGTCGAGCACGCGGGCCCCCGATTCCATGCGCAACGCCGCACCGAGAGTGGCGAGCTTTTCGGGTGTGATCGGGTCGTGGATGCGGTGAGCACTTTCAGTGATGTTGAATATTCGCGGGATGTCCATTGTGGAAAATCTCCTTTCGGGTTTGAATAGATTCTGTCACTGCCTAACGAAAAAATCAGCCGGAGCGTAGCGATCGGCTGTATTGCCCTTGTTGGCGGATCTTGTTTCCATTTTTTTTATGTCTTCGGTTCTGAAATTCTAACATCACTAATTTCAATTCGTCCTTGACCAGGTTTGTATTGCAAATGTATTCTTATACTTTTGTTGTAGTCAGCTTTAAAATTCAATTTTATTCTTTCTCCTTCTGTTGAGGGTGTCTTAAAGTCCGTCGCGACATTCACACCATCAGGCTTTACACCTGTGTCATCATGACACCATAGTTGAAACATTCCAGTCGTATTGATATCAGATTTTGCAAAACACGATATTTCATAAGTTTTGCCGACCTCTAATATATAGTTCAAGTCAATATGTGAGCCATCTGTCCCCTGTTGTGTTTGTATTGATGATCCGGAAAAAATCATTTTGTCACCAACTATGCTTGCACAATTACTGCCCCAATGATTAAGCCACCATAAATTATTAATAGGTATCTTTTCATATTTCTCTTTAATTTTCTCAATCTTGTTAGTGATTTTACTGATTGATTCTATTAACTGATCAGATTTTTCGTCCGTTTTTAATGATTTTAATTGATCACTTACCGCTTCTAAATCTGATGCAACTTCCTTGTTTCCAAGAAAAGTATTAACAAAATTCTTTTCGTCTTTATAATCACTCGGGGCGTAAAGCTTTTTATGATGACATATTACTAAAAAGGTGAATACACCTAAAACAACACATGGGAAAAGAATGATAAACCAAATTAACGGCAGCCTTTCTTCTGAGCCGTGTAAGTTATTTAGGCTGGTGCCTAAAACTAAACAAGCAAATCCATAAATAAATGAAATAAAAAGACCAATTATTTCCAAAGGATTTTTTGTAAGACCTTTGGCTTTTTCCATAAAATCAGTCACAGGATTGTTCATAATTTGTATCCTTTAATTAGCACGCCAACGGCGGAGCTAAGCCGGAGCCGCGAAGCGGCGATCGGCTTTAGTGACGGGTTATGCCTTCCTCATTTGGCGTTGTAACAAATCGTATGTCACTCCGTCGAAGACGGCGCCCTTGTCGCGTAATACCTTACACATGTCCCATATTACAGCCGGGTTGTAGAACTGGCTGTCGCAGTGAAGATACATACACAACATGCTGGCGTGAACAGCCCATGGGTGGTTTTGTCTCAATGTCTTGATTGCTTGAAAAGTTATCACCGCGATTCCAAGCAGAAGAAATGCTTCTTTGCTTATCGAATGCAAGAAAAACGAGGCAAGGATTATTAGCACCCATTTGATTCCAAAAACAAGAAAATCCGTTCGCCGATGACGAATTGGCCCGTCTATCGGCGAAAGTTCTTGCTGAAACGCAGAGGCTTCCGCATACAGCAAGGCGTCTGTCAGCAGATAATCCAGTCTGTCGGTCTGGAGATAGGGTTTCTCCAGGTAATCTCTCACGCTCGAAATCAGGGCGGACCCGTCGATGGACCAAACCTGAAGAACACGATGAAAGCCTGTCCCAAGGCTGGGACTATAGATGCTCTTATGCTCCCAGAGAATTTGGTCGTCGAGTACCTTCTGGGCCTGACCTATGTCGTTTTTACTGTTGAGAGTTCTATGAAGGTCGTCAAGCAATTCATATGCTTCGCCGACACGTCTGCCATGTTCATCGGGTGAAATTCCTTCCTCTACTGAACGACGACGAACTGTCTCAATGAGATTTTTTGCCAAATGATAGAACTGCTTCTTGCGGCAGGTACTATCCGGTTCTTCTGGCCAGCCAGCGAGCCAATCGACTTCTGCCTCAATGTATGCATTCATCTCCATAGTATCCTTTCATGGCATAACAGTGTAATAGACGGAAAACGTTCCATCATATCAGACCATATAGATGGAAAGATTTTCCACTTATTATGATATTAAGACAATAAACATGGGAAAATAGCCATTATATTTTCCACTTATTGCAAATCTCCTTGCCAAATTCCACTTATTGCGATATTAAGCAACAAACATGGAAAATATACCGAAGTTCCACCCGAATTCAAAATTGAAATTAATGGACCAGGTTAAAGAGGTCCTTCGATATCACCACTATGCTTATCGCACCGAGCAGACCTATTGTCAATGGATACTTCGGTATATCCGCTACTTCGGCGGCAAAACCCACCCGAAGCTACTTGGGGAAAAAAATATTGAGGCATTTCTGTCCCATCTGGCCACGGAAGGCAAGGTGACAGCCTCGACACAAAGACAGGCACTCAATGCCATTGTTTTCCTTTACAAACAGGTCTTGGATATCCACCTGGAAGCCAAAATTGCCCCGGCACGCAGCAAACGCGTGACAAGCCCTCCTACTGTGATGACCCAAGTCGAGGTGCAGCGACTTCTTTCAGTCATTGAGGGAAAGCCGGCTCTCATGGCGAAACTGATATACGGCAGCGGGATGAGACTTATGGAATGCATCCGTCTGCGCGTCCAGGACATAGACTTCGGACAAAATCTTATCTTTGTCAGAGGCGGCAAGGGCGGGAAGGATCGGACAACGATACTGCCCAGGAACCTGCATGACGAAATGCTCAAGCAAATAGCGGCAGTGAAATCTCTCCATCACAAAGAACTGGAGGAAGGCTTCGGAGAGGTCTATATCCCGGAAGCGCTGGATCGAAAATACCCGAAAGCTTCCAAGTCCACCAACTGGCAGTGGGTCTTTCCCGCAAAACGGCGATCCATTGACCCGCGCTCCGGCAAAGAAATGCGTCATCATGTGCTCGAATCCGTCTTGCAGAAAGCGGTGAAGCGGGCCACTGAGCAAGCCAAAATCGACAAAAAAGTTGGTTGCCACACGCTACGCCACAGTTTTGCCACGCATATACTGGAAAGGGGCGTCAATATCCGCGTTCTTCAGGAATTGCTCGGCCACGCGGATGTGAAAACCACCGAAATTTACACGCACGTGATGGCGCGGGACATTAGAAACTTGCAAAGCCCTCTAGATGTTCTGTTGGATGCTAGCAAATAATGAAAGATAATTTTACGGTGCCAGCTTTTGCCGATACGAAGATGATATTCTATGATTAAAATTACCAGTGCAGAATTTATTAAAAGTGCCGTCTGGCCTCCCTTGAGCTTATAACCAATTGATGGGAAGTCTGTGTGTTAAACATAACATGAATTGATGAGTTGGAGGATGAAAATGAAAAAGATTGTATTGTTTTTCACCATGATGGTTCTGCTGATCGGGGTTTGCGGGGTCTCCCGTGCGGAAGACACCCTGCAGGGTATCACGAAGAGGGGGGTTCTGCGGGCGGGAGTGAAAGACCTGACACCGGGATTTGCCCTGGCTGATCTCAAAACCGGAGAAATCAAGGGTTATGATGTCGATATTGTCCGGGCTATCGCCCGTAAGCTTGATGTTCGACTGGAGATCACGCCTGTAAAAGAAGAGGAACGAATATCCTTCCTGACCGAGGGTAGGGTGGATATCGTGGCGGCAACGATGACCAGGACAAAGGAAAGGGAATATCTTATCGATTTCAGCCACACTTATTTTGTCACGGCACAGAAATTTCTCGTCCGCAAGGGCACGGTGCAAAGGTTGACCGATCTTAACAACAAGACCATCGGGACTGTCGATAAAACGACATCGGTGGTGAATGTCCGCAAAGCAGTGCCGTCAGCGAATATTGTAATCTTCTCAGATTATGTTCCGGCCTTTCTCGCCCTCCAGAAGAGAGAAATATTTGCCGTTACAACGGATGAGGCCATCCTTGCCGCCATTCTGGTAACCGCCGACGAAGGTGTCTTTGAAATTCCTCAGGTGTCCATTTCCAAAGAACCATACGGTCTCGGCATCCGCAAGGGGCATGAATCATTCCTGCGGTTTGTGAATCAAACCCTCCTGGATATGGAAGAAAGCGGTGAAGCCAAACGGATATATGATAAATGGTTCGGGCCGGAAAGTTCGATACCTATGAAAAGGACGTTCAAAATCACTTCGCGATAAAAGGACAGTGGATCTGTTTAAATACCCTTTAGAGTATTTAAACAGCACTCTAATATTTAAATTATGAAAATAATAAGTGCAGAATTTGTCAAAAGTGCCGTATGGCCTCCCCAGTATCCGCCGGGGATTTTACCGGAAATTGCATTTGTGGGACGCTCCAATGTCGGGAAATCATCTTTGATGAACACGCTGGTCGGCCGGAAAAAACTGGCCAAAACCAGCAACACGCCAGGCAGAACACAACTGATCAATTTTTTTGCCGTCAACGAGAAAATTTCATTTGTGGATTTGCCCGGATATGGTTTTGCCAAAGTGGCCCAATCCGTGAAAAAAGATTGGGGAGACATGATAGAATCCTATCTACGGGAAAGGCAAAATCTGGCGATAGTCATTTTTATTCTGGATATCCGCCGCGATCCAAGCGTCGATGACTTAGCTTTGCGCGATTGGTTGGAGCACTATCGTATTCCCTATATAAGCATCTTAACCAAAGCCGATAAGCTGTCGAATAACCAGGCGATTGGACGGCAGAAACTCATTGAGAAATCGTTGGGCGTAAAGGCTCAGAAAAAAACAATTCTTTTCTCCGCGCAAACACAGAAGGGTAAGGAAGAACTCTGGCAATTTCTCGAAAATCATCTATCTTCCCTGGAAAGCCACTAGTGCCAAAACTTTTCCGTTCATCTTCCGGTAATTTAAGGTCTTAAAATTAAGGGGAAAATGATCAGGGATGTGCAAGCTCTTAAAAAAACACCTCTGAGTATAATGAATAAGTTATGAACGTTGGTCAAATATTTATATTAATTATTTCAAATACTTAAATGCTAAAATCCAAATAAATAAATCTTCTGCGCTTGACATGATAAATAAAGTATGTTAGCCGACGGACGCTGGTCAGACGATGTGTCAGACAAGTTTTTACATGGCTTTTTTATATAAATTACGAGGTGTGATCACGTGGTAAAAGATAACGAAAAAGTTGGTGCAGTAATGGTGGTTGGCGCTGGAATCGCCGGCATTCAGGCCTCCCTTGATTTAGCCAATTCCGGAATGAAAGTATATCTCGTTGAAAACGAGATCAGCATTGGCGGCGTCATGGCCCAGCTGGATAAAACATTTCCGACAAATGACTGTTCCGCCTGTATTTTGTCACCGAAACTGGTGGAAGTCGGTCGTCATCCCAATGTTACCATCAAAACAAGACGGACCGTGGAATCCGTGGAAGGCGAGCCCGGAAAGTTCAAAGTTAAACTGACTTCTGCCCCCAGGTACGTGAATCTTGACAAATGCACCGGTTGCGGAGACTGTGCGAATGTCTGCCCGATTACGGTCAAGGCTGCGTTCAACGGTGAATTAAGCGAACGAAAAGCCATCTATCGACACTTTCCCCAGGCCATCCCGAGCGGTTTTGCCATTGACAAACTGGGAACATCGCCCTGTAAAGCCACCTGCCCGACGCACATCAGCGTTCAGGGTTATGTGGCGCTTATTGCCGAAGGAAAATTCAAAGAAGCTCTCAAACTCATTAAGCAGGACAACCCGTTCCCCATCGTCTGCGGCCGCGTTTGCAACCATCCCTGCGAAACGGCCTGTATGCGGGGAAAAGTGGAAGATCCTATCGATATTATGCATCTGAAGCAGTTCGTTGCAGATCTCGACATGAACAGCGAGACGCGCTATATGCCCGAGAAAAAACCGGGCAAGGGCAAGAAAATTGCTGTTGTCGGCGCCGGTCCCTCGGGCTTGACTTGTGCTTACTACCTAGCTATTGAAGGCTATGATGTGGAAGTTTTCGAAGCGCTTCCGGTGGCGGGTGGCTGGATGGCCGTTGGTATTCCCGAATACCGCCTCCCCAAAAAAGTTCTGAATGCAGAAATCAAGATCATCGAAGATCTGGGCGTAAAAATTCACCTCAATACAAAAATCGGCAAAGACATTTCATTTGATAAGCTGAAGGCCGATTATAGCGCGATATTCATTGGCTGTGGCACCATGAAGAGCAGCAAACTCAATATCCCCGATGAGGATATGCAGGGTGTCATCCACGGTGTGGATTACCTGATGCAGATCAATCTGGGCAAGAAAGTTTCTCTTGGAGACAGAGTTGCCGTCATCGGTGGTGGTAACGTAGCCATGGACGCTGTCCGTACAGCAGTCCGCATCGGTTCCAAGAATGTTTTCATCCTCTACCGCCGGACCCGCGCGGAAATGCCCGCTGCACCGGAAGAAATTGAAGAGGCCATCGAAGAAGGCGTGGAAATGAAATTCCTCGTTGCCCCGAAGCGCGTGGTGGGCAAGGATGGGAAAGTCACGGGTATTGAATGCACACGTATGGAACTGGGCGAACCAGACAAAAGTGGTCGCCGCCGTCCCATTGAAATCAAGGGTTCAGAATTTATCGTCGAATGCGACTCCATCGTTCCCGCGATCGGCCAGGAAGCGGACCTCTCCTTTATTACTAAGGAAAGTGGTGTTTCGATCAATAAGTGGAATAACGTCGATTACGATGAAGTCACCTATGCAACCAATGTTGCAGGCGTTTTCTCCGGCGGTGATGTGGTTACCGGACCGCAGACCGTTGTTAAGGCCGTTTTTGCCGGTAAGGAAGCGGCAAAATCCATCGACCGTTATCTGCAAGGCGTTGACATGAAAGACGGCCGCGAAAAAGATTGGACCAAGGACCTGGCTGATAAAGCGGACCTTTCCAACGTGCCCAAGGTTCGCCGTGAAAAATATCCCCTCATGAAGCCGGCAGACCGGAAAACAAATTTCCAGGAAGTCGGCATTGGTTTTGCCGAAGCCCAGGCGATTGCGGAAGCCAATCGCTGCCTGGCCTGCGGGATCTGTTCCGAATGTTATCAGTGCGTGGAAGTCTGTCTTGCCAAAGCCATCGACCACGACATGAAGGTTGAAGAAGAAACGATTGAAGTTGGCGCCGTGATCGCGTCGCCGGGCTTTGAAATATTTGATGCCAGCAAGCGTGGTGAATATGGCTACGGCATTTATAAAAATGTTGTTACTGCGCTGCAATTTGAACGCATTCTGTCTGCATCGGGTCCTTTCTTCGGCCATGTGCAGAGAATTTCCGACGGCAAAGAACCCAAGAAGGTTGCCTTTATTCAGTGCGTCGGTTCCCGCGACGTCTCCTGCGAAAACAGCTGGTGTTCATCGGTTTGCTGCATGTATGCAACCAAAGAAGCCATTATCGGTAAGGAACACGCCAAGGGACTGGAACCCACCATTTTCTACATGGATATCCGCGCCCATGGCAAGGATTTTGACCGGTTTGTCAACCGCGCCAAAGACGAATACGGCATCCGTTACATCCGCTCCATGCCATCCGTCATCAAGGAATTACAGCAGACCAAAAATCTGCTCATCAAGTATGTAAACCAGGACGGCAGTTTTACGGAAGAAGAATTTGACATGGTCGTTCTGTCCGTCGGCCTCATGCCGCCCAAAGAAGCCAAAAAGCTTTCCGCAAGCCTTGGCATTGAGCTTGAGGGGCACGGCTTCTGCAAAACCAGCCTGGAAAATCCCGTTCAGACCTCGCGGCCCGGCGTGTTTGTCTGCGGCGCTTTCGGCGGGCCCAAAGATATTCCCGAGACCGTCATGGAAGCCTCAGCCGCCGCAGCCTGCGCGGAAGGGCTGCTCGCCTCGCAGCGTGGCACTATGATTACCCCGGCAGACAATCCGGAAGAAAAAGATTTGCGTGGTCAGGGCGTACGCACCGGCGTATTCGTCTGCCACTGCGGCATCAATATCGGCGGCGTGGTCAATGTTCCTGAAGTTCGGGACTATGCCGCAACACTGCCCACCGTTGTTTATACGGCCGATAACCTCTTTACCTGTTCTCAGGATACGGCGGTGAAGATGGCGGAAGTCATCAAAGAAAAGAATCTTACCCGCGTGGTTGTGGCATCCTGTTCACCCCGCACACATGAGGGTCTTTTCCAGGAAAACTGTGAGAAGGCCGGCCTCAACCGGTATTTGTTTGAGATGGCCAATATTCGCGACCAGAATTCCTGGGTGCACATGCACGAACCGGAAGCAGCCACCCAGAAAGCAAAAGACCTGCTGCGCATGGCCGTAGCCAAGGCTCAGTATCTCAAACCGTTAAAACCCGGACAGTTGTCCGTCAACCATCAGGCGTTGATTATCGGCGGGGGCCTGGCCGGTATTGCCGCAGCTCTGTCGCTGGCCGATCAGGGATTTGCTTCCTTTATTGTAGAGAAAGAAGATCGTCTGGGTGGAAATTACAATCATCTGTATAAGACACTCGAAGGTCTGGACGCGCGGGCACACCTCGCGGGTCTTCTGGATAAAGTTTACAAGAATCCTTTAATCACCGTTGTAACCTCGGCCCGCATTGAAAAGATTGACGGGTTTATCGGTAATTACAAAACCACTGTTAAGGCTAAAGACGGCGAGAAAGTTTTCGAACACGGCATCGTGCTGGTAGCCACCGGCGCTTATGAAAACAAACCGAAAGAGTACCTCTACGGTCAGAATGCCAAAGTTAAATCGCAAAGAGAACTGGAAACTTTGATTTATGAAAAGGATCCGAAACTGGGCTCCGTGAAAAATATTGTCATGATTCAGTGCGTAGGCAGCCGCGACAAGGAAAGACCTTATTGCAGCCGTTACTGCTGCTCTGAAGCGATTAAGAACGCGCTGGAGCTTAAAGCCTCTGATCCGTCCCGTGACATTACCATCCTTTACCGCGATATCCGCACCTTCGCTTTCAAGGAAGACTATTACAAGAAGGCCAGAGAAGCGAACATCAAATTCATCTCATTTGAAGAAAACCGCAAACCGGAGGTGGTGGCCTCAGGCGACAAAGTAGAAGTTAAAGTATTTGACCCGATTCTCAACGAAGCGGTCAATCTGCCCGCTGATGTCGTGGCCCTGAGCATCGGTGTTGTGCCAAATCCGGAAAACGCAGCCATCGGACAGATGCTGAAAGTGCCCACCAATCAGGACGGCTTCTTCCTCGAAGCGCACGTTAAACTGCGCCCGGTTGATTTCGCGACTGACGGCGTGTTCATGTGCGGCATGTCGCATTCGCCCAAGTTCAGCGATGAAACGATTACCCAGGCCAACGCCGCCGTTTCGCGCGCCTGCCTGGTCTTAAGTCTTGATTTCATCGAGGCAGAAGGGAAAACCGCTTATGTGAACAAAGAAAGATGCTCGGCTTGCGGGTTATGTGAAATCAACTGTCCCTACAGCGCGATTAGCGTGAATGTTGCCGAGGCTTGTGCCGAAGTCAATGCCGTGCTTTGTAAGGGCTGCGGTGTCTGTACAGCGTCTTGCCGTATGAACGCGGTGGATTTAAACGGATTCAACAACGAAGAAGTGCTGGCACAGATATTTAATTTAAACTAAGGTAAGCGGCTGATAAAGCCGCATTGCCGATGGAAGGAGAATATATGGCTGAAAGTTTAGCAAACAAGGAATGGGAACCGAAATTCGTTGCCATTGTCTGCAACTGGTGCACTTACGCGGGAGCCGATCTGGCGGGTATCAGCAGAATTCAGTATCCGACAAATGTCCGCATCATCCGCGTTCCCTGCACGGGAAGAATAAATCCGTTTTATATCGTGAAAGCCCTGCAGACCGGAGCCGACGGCGTTCTGGTTTCGGGTTGACACCCGGGTGAATGCCACTATATCTCAGGAAATCTGGTGGCACGGCGCAAGTTTGCGACGTTAAAAAGTTTTCTGAACTACATCGGTGTGGAAGGCGACAGAACATTATTT
>JANYAF010000077.1 GCA_025355175.1 Deltaproteobacteria bacterium
ATATTCTGCTGAAAATGCTGGAATCTCATCCCAACATCTCCGACTTGAATCTGACGGTGGACAAGCCTTTTCAGGTGGAATCTTCAGGCCAACTGATCGGGGTTGATCTGAAGCCGCCCTTTGAAAAATTAACGCCATTTCAAACGGAAATATTTGCCTTGAACCTGATTAATCAGGACCATCGTTTGTTCGACGATCTGGTGACAAAAGGCTCCTGCGATTTATCCTACGAACTGCCGGGTGTTTCACGCTTCCGCGTAAACATCTTCTCACAGCGCGGTCACTACTCGATTGTTTTAAGAAAACTGGAAACCACCATACCATCATGCGCGGACTTGAAATTGCCGGATGCCTATTACCATGTCGCCGGCGAAAAAAACGGCATTGTTCTGGTAACCGGTGCCACCGGTAGCGGTAAATCCACGTCACTTGCCGCTGTTATTAACGAAATCAATGAGAAAAAATCAATCCACATTATTACGTTGGAAGATCCTGTGGAATTTACGCATCGGCAGAGAAAGGCTACCATCAATCAGCGGGAGCTGGGCAAGGATTTCGACACCTTTGCCGGCGGTTTGCGCGCCGCGCTCAGGCAGGCGCCCAAGGTTGTGCTGGTCGGTGAAATGCGCGACCGCGAATCAGTGGAAATCGCGCTTTCTGCCGCGGAAACCGGACACCTTGTTTTGAGTACGCTGCACACGGTGGATGCCGGCTCTACCATCAATCGTATTTTGGGTATGTTTCCTTCGGATGAAGAAAATCAAATCCGTATCCGTTTAGCCGATACCGTCCGCTGGATCATCTGTCAGCGCTTACTGCCTAAGGAAGGCGGCGGGCGCATTGCTGCTTTTGAAGCATTGGGATCCAACTTACGGGTTAAGGATATGATTCTGCACGGTGAATCCGAAGGTAAAACATTTTACGATGTTATGGAACAGAACAAGGCTTTTGGCATGATTACCTTTGACGATTGTATCGTTGATCTCTATCAGCGGGGATTGATTTCCGAAGATACGGGCAAGGCCTATGCGTCCAATAAATCGAATGTCAACAGGGGCATTGATTCCATCAAGAGCGCCCGCGGCGAGAAAACAACAGACCTGGGAAAACTGGAAGTAGATCAAGGGTACGGCAAGCCTAAAGGCAACGGACCTTCTTCCTGGCAAAAAAAATAAAAATTACTTTGCCAAAATATTAGTGCGAAGGAGATGAATATGTCTGGTGAAGGGACAATGGCAGGATCGGTGACAGCAAGGGATGAATCTAAAGGACGGCCTTTTGGTTTCATGGCTCCCGAAGGGGAAACAGCCATGGTTTGTGAACAGGACGCCGCTGCCCGGGGTAAAATCGTCAGTGCTCTGAAAAGCATGGGGTATGCGGTTGTGGAAGCGACATCATGCGGTGAAGCCGTTAAATTCATGCGTTTTCAAATTTTCAGCGTCATCGTTGTTAATGAGCATTTTGATACGGTCACAGGGGGCATCAACAACATTCTGTTGAATCTGGAAGGTTTGTCCATGAGCATTCGCAGGCAGACTTTTGTCGTGTTACTCAGTGCGACGCTTCCCACCATGGACAATCTCGAAGCCTATCATAAAAGCGTGAATCTGATTATGAACAGACGAGAAATCGGTGAGGTGGAAAAAATACTGCGCCAGGCGATGGCGGAACATGAAGATTTCTATCGGGTATTCAAGGAAAAAATCCGTAAGTAGGGACACCATGTGGGGGACGAGACGCGTCGTGCCCCTATATGTTTGGAGAGTGAGACGGGGAATGGCCGGACGCCTTGTAGGCCTCCTCCAGATTTTGACGACAAGGTGTTGATGCATCAAATAAAAGCGCGGCTTCAAACGCTTTGGCCGCATCTGTAAACAATCCCTCTTTCATCAGAGCGTTCCCCAGACGAATATAAAAGGCCGCAGTATGTGGGCGATTAAATTGGCAGGCCTTTTCATATTCCGTGAATGCGTCTTCCGGCTGTTTCAGGGCGACCAGGACATCTCCCAGCGAACAATAGTAGAGGCTGTTGGACGGGGCTATTTCCAGACATTTTATCAGCAGCTTTTTGGCCGGGGTGAAATGGCCGCCCCTCCGGTATGAATCAGCGGCTCGGAAAAGATAGCGATCCGCTTCGTCGGGGTCAATAAGACCTGCCTGTCGATAAGCCTCTTCGCACGCTTCGGTTTGCCCGGCCGCCATGAGGGATTCACCCAGCAGGCAGTAAAAAGCAGGATTGTCCGCCTCCATCGAAGTGAGTTTCTTAAAAGTGTCGAAGGCTTTTTCGCTCCGGCCGGACAGAAGATAAGCCTTTCCCAATTCTTCCAGCAATCCGACATCCTGCGGTTGCACTTGGACGGTTTTTTCGCAGATGGCAACCAGTTTTTCGATTTCACCTTCCTGTTTATAAATCCGCACCAGCTCATCGTAAGCAAAACCGGTAAAGACTTTGCGCTGAAGCTCGCGATCCAGCAGGATTTCCCAGTATGCAATGGAACCTTCTTTATGTCCGTTGTCCCAGGAGGCCCAGGCCAGGCGAAGCAGCACCGATTCTTCCTCTGGATAAATTCCGTGAATGTTCTCCAGGAGATCGATGGCTTCACGGTATCTCCCTTGCTTCAACAGGCCGTCGGCTTCGTCGAGTTTTTCCGTTTTGTGGTTGTCTTGCATCATAGAGTCAAAAAAATGGGGGAGAAAATTCTCCCCCGATCGTTTTCAGCAACTGCAGGAACCGCAGCCGCCGCCCTCTTGAGAGAGATTTGACGTTAATTTAAAGCCTGCTCCCTCGGGGCTTGTGACAAAATCAACATTGATCGGTTGCGCCTGATTCAATAAATCTTTATCGATGACAAATTTTGTTCCTTTTTCCTCAATCATTTCGTCTTCATTCCCGGGCTCGTCCAGAGCCATGCCCAAAGAGGGCCCGGATCAACCCATCGACATGGTGATACGGATCGCCACGTCACCATTTTTATCCTTGAGAAAATCCTTAATGACCTCCGAGGCTTTGTCTGTAACTGTCAGCATTTAATATTCTCCTTCCGGTGATGCCTTTTCGGCATCAATCTTTTTCGTAACTTATTCATAATTGCCCTGTTGTCAATTACAATTTTGACGGTGGCTGCTAAGGTCATGTATTCACTGATTAAAAGTATAAATTGTTTCTATTGACATTCATCACTTATCTCGTTTATTATTTCCGGGCTCAAATATTCGACAAGGGAGACGTTTTATGATGAAAAGCTTTAAAGCCATTTTCGTTATTTTGATGCTGCTGGCATCTACAGCGGTTCTGGCCGAGAACTTTACGGTCAAGGGCGATATGGCATCCACGATTCATTATGAGTTGCGGCATCAGATTACGGCAGGCGATGCGATGAGAAAATTAATGCTCAGCTTCGTTGTGCCCGATAGTTTTGATTCTCCCACTTACAAACAGCAGATTACCAATTTTAAAATTACTTTTTCACCTCAGGCCCAGGAAAGCGCCACCACCACGGATGCCCGCGGTAATAAGACCATCCAGGCGACCTGGATGGATGTTCCGCCGATCATTGACGCCGTTGTGTCTTTTGACGCTCGAACCAACACGGGATTAAAATCCATGCAATCCAGTGCGCCTTTTCCGACCGCGTCCACGCCCAAGCATCTGACTGTTTATTTACAGGCCTCCGAGCAGGTGCAGACCAATGATCCGGCCATTGGAGAGCTTTCGTTCAAACTGACCAATGGTGTGAAAACACAGTTCGATGCCGTGCAAAGAGTGGTGAGTTGGGTTGTGGATCATGTCCGTTACGTCAATCCGCCCCAGCAATACGATGCGCTTTACTCCCTGCAATCCGGCAAGGGAAACTGCCAAAACTATTCCCATCTGACCGCGGCGCTTTTACGCAACGTAGGCGTGCCGGTCCGGATTGTCAATGGCGTCACGATGAATCAGCCGTTTAACGTGGTTTGGGAAAAGGGGACACTGACATTTAAAATGGGGCAGGGCAGGCATTCCTGGGTGGAAGTCTGGTATCCCGATTTGGGTTGGGTACCCTATGACCCCCAGAATATGCAGTTTTTTATTTCCAATCGTTTTGTGCGCATTGAAGTCGGTGTGGACAACAACGAAACGAAAAATGACGGCCTGGTCCGTTGGGCGCAGAGTTCTGGGGCGCGCACCAAACCGACGCTGCAGGAAACCATCGGCGGAAATTTCCTTTCCGATTCCATAAAGGTAACAGCACAGCGCCAGAATTATGGTCCGAAGAATCTGCTTTTGGGACCTGATATTCTTGCCCAGTTGGAGGTCCAGCCCACCCCGCTTCCGCCGCCGCCTAAGCCTGTGCCTCCAGTGCCCGCGCCACCGATTATTCTGCCTGTGCCTCCTACACCGGCTCCTCCAATACCTGCGCCGCCTAAGCCTGCGCCGCCTCCTAAGGAATTGCGATATAATGTGCCCTTTGTTTTCGGTAATCTGGAATTTCCGGAAAATGTTGATTTTGCATTTCCCCGCGTCACCAAAGCCAAGGGAAATAATTCTTTTGAAATGTCACGTAATTTTCTGGTGGAAACGGCGGAATTTGTCACCCACAGTGTGACACAGTATGCTCAGGTTGTTGAATTGCCAAAGCCGGTTACGCTTCACAAGATAGCACTGGCACTACATAATTTTGGCGGCGATGGCCATCTCTGGGTGGATGTTTTCCAGGATAAAGAGGGCGAACCCGGCGAACTCTTATGCACAACCCAGATGATCGCCCTGGAAGAAATTTCCAGCAAGCCCGGTTACCGCTGGGTGACCTTTACCTTTAGCGATAAAGAAAGACCGGTTATGAAACCCGGCGCTTACTGGATTGCCCTGGGTTTTTCCGGAAGACCGGTGGTCAACTGGTTTTACACGTACGGCAAGCCTGTTGGGCCGGTTTACGGCACTCGCTATAAGAGTATTTTCGCGAAAGAGTGGAGTGGTGCGCTCAACTATGAGTTTAACTACAAAGTTGAAGGCATGACGGTTAAATAGTCGATTCTCGGTCGTTGTTATTTTCTTCGATAAGCTTTTGTCTGGCCTGAGCCAGCGTGTCATCGAAGAATCTTTCCAGTTGCTCATTGGACCCTCGCAGACCGTCGATCACCGCCTGGGCCCATTGCAGGTAATCGATCCTTCTTTGCCGCGACCAGTGATCCGGTGGAGCGTAAGCGATGTCACGGACATTACATATTTTGTCCGCCAGTTTAATTTGTTTGGCGCGCCGTGACAGATGGGGCGAGTGTGTAATCTGGTTTTGTTTTCTTTCCTGTTTGGGCAGGCTTTTATTATCGCTCACTTCCAGCACTAATCCCAGAATCTCGTCGCCGAAGCTTAGGCGGATTTCTTCAGGGGTGGCGTCCGTGTCTTCAATTGTGTCGTGAAGAATGGCGGCAATGATGGCGGCCACATCGTAAACCTCGCCGATGGTCCATAAGATGTTGGCAACTTCAATCGGGTGATTGATGTATGGCGAGGCGGCTGTGTCTTTTCTTCTCTGATGGCGATGCTTCCCCGCGGAAAAATTCAGGGCTTTTAAAAACAAGGTCAAATCGTTTTTCACGCATGCCTCCTTTAATAGTTTAAGCTATAATCAGAAACCGCCAAAGCGCTTCGCGATCTTCCTTACGGGCGTAATCAATGCCGATTCTGGGCGTGGATAAGATAGACTGAGACGCAACCGTTTGATAGTCTTCTACCCATAATTGCGAGCCTTTTGTCAGATCCCAACCGTTGAAGGATTTATCAATTGCCAGCGCCTGACACAGTTTGGCGGGGCCGTTGGTTAGTTCTTTTCCGTGTCGTTTTCTACGCGCCCGCATTTCGGTAAGACCCGAAAGCGGCGCAATGGCCCGCAGCAGCACAGCGCAGGGATTGCCTTCTTCTTGGGTCACCATGTTCAACAGGTAGTGCATCCCATACGTAAAATACACATAGGCGCATCCCGGCGGGCCGAACATCACGGCGTTGCGAAGGGTGAGGCCCCGGTGGGCGTGACAGGCGCTGTCATTTGTTCCGCAATAGGCCTCCGTCTCGACAATGATTCCGGATAACGCCGTGCCGTCAATACGCCGGATTAGTTTTTTTCCTAAAAGGTCGCGCGCAACTTCCAACGTGGGACGATTATAAAATTTTTGATCCAGTATCATCATCATGAATATTTTCTTGAAAAATGCGCCATAATTTCGACTTGACTTAGTCTGATCTTCGTTTTAATAACTGTGTACCATGAAGCAATAGATTGTCAACTTCAGTGTGCAGAAAGCATGACTCCTTCAGTGCGAAAATCTATTCGCAGTGCAAAGCAAATTACACGTCAAAACAAAAATAAATAGTGAATGCTCCGCTGTTGGTGTCGTAAATGATAAATGGATTCAGGCTTTTGGCTCTCATGTTGCAATGATACCTTCATGGCACGGATTGTGCTTTTACGCGGGCAGTTGTTTGGTGTTCAATAATTGGTACTTTTAAGAATTGTTTTGGAGAATAAAGATGAACGAAATGAAAGGCACGGTGGCTGTTTTTCCGGGACAGGGATCGCAAAGACAGGGGATGGGGAAAGATTTTTATGATCAAATTCCTGTATGCCGTCAAACCTACGAAGAAGCGGCAGACGTTCTGGGGTTGGATGTTGCGGCGATTTGTTTTAATGAAGATGCCCGATTGAACCTGACGGAATACACGCAACCCTGTATTATGACCACCGAAG
>JANYAF010000189.1 GCA_025355175.1 Deltaproteobacteria bacterium
TGTGCCCATTGCAACCCTGATCCGTTGGTTCCCGGATAAGCGCGGCCTGATCACGGGTCTGGCCGTCATGGGATTCGGCTTTGGCGCGTTCTTCATTGGTATGATCATCCCCGGTCTTATCGTTAAAGTCGGCGTAGCCAATGCGTTTCTTATCCTGGGTGCTGTTTATCTGGTTCTTTGTGTTCTTGCCGCTCTGACTCTGAAAAACCCGCCTGCCGGTTGGCTTCCCAAAGGCTTTAAGCCTTCCGCGACAACGGTCAGCGCGGCGGATTCCTTCGGTTGGGCAGAAGCAAAGAAAACCCGCCAGTGGTACATGCTCTGGTGCATGCTTTTCTTAAACGTTACAGCGGGCATGGGGCTTTTATCCAAACTCTCTCCCATGGCGCAGGAAGTCATCAAAATGGCACAGGGCGTCGATGATCCGGCAAAACTGGCGGTTCTCGGTGGTGGTGTTCTGGCTACGGCTTCCATCTTCAACGGCCTCGGCCGTCTATTCTGGGCTGCTGTATCCGACAAGATAGGACGCAAAGGCACTTATATGACCATGTTTCTGACCCAGGCGATTCTTTATGTCCTTCTTCCCCAGATCAGCAGCGTGCTCATTTTCACGATCATCGCCTGTTACCTTTTGTCGTGTTTGGGCGGCGGTTTTGCCGTCATGCCGTCTTTTGCGGCGGACTCGTTTGGTCCGACTAACATCGGCAAAGTTTATGGCTTCCTGCTAACGGCATGGGGCATGGCAGGCGTCGTGGGCGGTTTTGTGTTTGCCGAATTCAACAAACAGCAGTCTCTATACACAGCTGCCGGATGTCTGATCGTCGGATTCATCGTTGCCCTGATGTTTAGCCGTCCGAAACATGTATCTGAGTATAGATGATAAGATGACCATGTTTTTCACACATTGATTTAAGAGCGCCGGTGTTTCACCGGCGCTCTTAAATCAACATAGATCAGAGATTTGAACCAACATAGACCAACATCAGCATGAACCAACATTTGTTTATGCCGCGTATCTGAAACAAGCAACGGCAATGACGACCGCACCTAGGATAAAACGATACAAAACAAAAGGTAGAAACGTTTTCGTCTGCACGTAGCGCAGCAGGAAACCGATGCTGGCCAAACCTGCGATACACGCCACAGCCATTCCCGTGAGGAAACTCGCATCAATCATAGCTGGATTGGCAATCACTTTAGGCATTTTGACCAGCGCCGCACCCAGAATAATAGGGGCAGAAAGCAAAAAAGAAAAACGCGCCGCGCCTTCCCGGGTCATACCCAGCGCCAACGCTGTCATCATCGTTATGCCGGAGCGCGACACACCGGGGATAATGGCTAGAGCCTGCGACAGACCAATCAGAAAACTGGTTTTCAGTGAGATATGTTCCACATCAATTTGTTTTTTGCCTTTGCGGTCAACCACGAATAGAATAAGGCCAAGAAGAATCAACATGCCGGCAATCAGGACGGGATTACGGAAAAGCGTCTCGGCGATATTCTCCAGCAGAAATCCAATAAGAGCGCCCGGAATTGTGGCCAGCACCAGATACCAGAAGAGCTTCCCTTCCCTTTCCTTGGGCTTTGTCAGGCCTTTGCTCAAAAGCTTAAGCCAGTCTTTCCAGAAATAAACAACGACGGCGATCAACGTGCCGACATGCAGGGCGATGTCAAAAGTGAGGCCGGGATCCGTCCATTTCATTAACCAGGGTACCAGCACCAGATGCGCCGAACTGGATATCGGCAGAAACTCTCCTAATCCCTGCACCAGTCCCAGAACAACAGCCTGTATCATATCCATTTTTCACATTTCCTTCTCTGATTAAAAAGATAGTCAGCTAGCCCTACATGATTACCTTTGTTTTGTCCACATTCACCGCAAATTAAACCGCAGTGATCAGAAGCAAAATATTATTATTGTTTAAAAAATGACTTCTCGTCCAAGGTACTGAACTTGACACAACGTGTCATTGCACTTATAGTAATTCCACACGATCTGAAGAAAGGATACCTCTTTATGAAGAAAATTATTTTTATCACAGCCCTGTGTTCGTTATTTTTATTGAGCGCCTGCTCCGCGCCCCGGCTCAATATTTTTGACACGACTCCCAACCCCCTCCGGGAATTTACGCTGGAAGGAAAAGGACAAAATAAAATCCTGATCATCCCCATCAACGGGATGATTTCCGATTCGCCAAAACAGGGTCTGTTCGACACATCGCCCAGCCTTGTGGAACAAGTTGTCGTTCAGCTTAACAAAGCCCAGAATGACTCTTCGATTAAAGCCGTTTTATTGAAAGTCAATTCCTCCGGCGGAACCATTACCGCCAGTGATCTTTTGTATCATGAAATTTTGTCTTACAAGGTAAAGACCGGGAACAAAATCAGCGTGATCATGATGGATCTTGCCGCCTCCGGCGCCTATTATCTATCGCTTCCCGCAGACATGATCATGGCCCATCCTACCACAATCACCGGTTCCGTCGGCGTCATTTTCATGCGTCCCAAAGCCGTCGGCCTGATGAGCAAAGTCGGCCTGGGGGTTGAAATCAACAAATTCGGCCAAAACAAGGATATGGGTTCGCCTTTCCGCGAATCAAACGAGGAAGAAAAAATACTGATGCAAAAAACCGTCGATACATTCGGTAACCGGTTCATTAAGCTCGTTCAAAAGCACCGTAAACTCGATGAGGCATCGCTGAAAGAAGTTTCCACCGCCCGTGTGTTTGTTGCCGACGATGCGCTCAGACTGAGACTGATCGATAAAATCGGCTATATTCGTGATGCGGTCAAAGAGACCAAAACCATTGCGGGGATCGCGGATGACGCACGTGTCGTGATCTACCGGCACAACGATATTCCTGAAGATAATTATTACCGGGCTGGGACTCCGGACGCGGCAAATATCGCTTTGATCAATATCAATCTTCCGGAGATATTGAAAGCCAGAGCGGGCTTTTATTATCTCTGGCCCGGCGCAATAAATTTTGAATAATTGGAATCACGGGATTATTGACATCATATGGCTATCATCGAAATCCGGTCACTGACGAAAACGTTCGGCAAAATTCAAGCTGTGCGCGGCATTGATCTGAATATTGAAAAAGGCGAAATCTTCGGATTACTGGGCCCCAATGGCGCGGGGAAAACAACAACTATCGGGATGCTCTGCACCATCGTTCGCCCCACATCCGGCCAAGGTCTTATCGCGGGTTTTGACATCGCGAAACATCCGACGCAGGTCCGGCGCAAGGTCGGCATTGTTTTCCAGGACCCGACGCTGGACACGATTCTCACCGGACGCGAAAACCTCCAGTTGCACGCCCGTCTCTATGGAATTCCGTCATCCGTCCGTCATCTCTGGATTGAAGAAATGCTGGAACTGGTTGATCTCAGAGAACGCGCCGATGATCTGACCAAAACGTATTCCGGCGGCATGAAACGCAGGCTGGAACTGGCGCGCGGCCTTTTGCACCGTCCCGCCGTTTTGTTTCTGGATGAACCAACCCTGGGACTTGACCCGCAGACCCGCGCCCGCACCTGGGAGTACATCCGCAAAATGGCGCAAAAAGAAGAAACCACCGTTGTGCTCACGACGCATTACATGGAAGAAGCTGAAGCAATGTGCAACCGCATCGGCATCATTGACGCAGGCCGGATCATCGCGCTCGACACACCCGAAAATATGATCGATACGATGGGCGGCGACATCGTTGCGATTGCCGCACCGCAGCCGCCGCTGGATAAAATCCGCTCGCTTCCTTATGTCTCAGAGGTAAAGAACGTGGGTGATACGACAGAAATTACGATGAAATCGGCTCATCTGCATCTGGCTGAACTGCTGTCTTTGATTCCCCATGTTATCAGTGTAGAAACAAGAAAACCAACGCTCAGCGACGTCTTTATCAAGCTCACCGGTCGCGATATCCAAGTGGATGCCATCGAGAATGGCGAAAGCTGGGTGGACTCCGTTGCCCGCTATCGTCAGAGAGGAAAATGAACCAATGAATTCCGATTTTATTCAGAGAGAACTCTTGGGCATTTCCGCCATTTGGTGGCGGGAGTTTAAAGTCTTCTGGCGCGAAAAAAGCAGAATCGTTTCCAGTTTCGTTCAACCGATGATGTGGTTGTTTTTGTTCGGCAGCGGCATTGGCGCAAGCATTTCCGTGGGCGACGTCAACTATCGGGACTACATTTATCCGGGCATCTTGACTATGTCGGTCATTTTCGGTTCCGTTTTTTTCGGACTCTACATCATCTGGGACCGCAAGCTCGATGTGCTCAAAGCCGTTCTGGTCGCGCCTGTGACACGCATCAGCATCTTTTTTGGAAAAGTGATCGGCGGCTGCACCGATGTCCTTTTGCAGGTTTTGATCCTCTTTGCTTTCTCGTTTCTTTTCCCCTCAGTTAATCCCTGGGGCATTCCACTGGCTTTATTGATTTTGCTCATCACCTCGATAGCCCTGGTGTCACTAGGCTTGGCGCTTGGATCTCTCCTGGAGAGCCTGGAGGGTTTTCAGGTGATCTCCTCCTTTCTGATTTTCCCTCTCTTCTTTTTATCCGGCGCACTTTTTCCGGTGGACGACCGGCTGCCCTTGTGGCTGCAGGCAATGGTGAAAATCAATCCGCTCAGTTACACCGTTGACGGTGTGCGCGGCGCGCTCCTGGGCATTCACACGTATCCGTTTTATATTGATCTCGGAATCATTACCCTCTTTGCCGGAACTATGCTGGCACTGGGAAGCATTCTGTTTAGCCGGATGAAATAAAGGACTGTTATGAAAAATATCGGATTGAAATTATTTGTGGTTTTGGGACTGCTTCTCATATTCTCATCAGCTCATGCCTGGCATGACAAAACGCATTTGACTGTGGCGAAAGTCGCGGGTCTTCATTCATGGTACAACGCCGCGGGACCCGACTTGGCCAAGATCAAAGCCGGTAATATCGAGTCTTATAATCATTTTTTCAATAATAACGCCGAAGCCGAAGTAACTTCCCGGATGGTGCTGGAGCAAATTGAACGATACAATGAGCGGAATAAGTTGCTGGATTCTGAAGGTCACCTCTATGGAGCGATTATCGGGTCGCTGCGCGCTTATGAAAAGGACCTTCGCGTGGGCAAATATGCCAAATACCATCTGGCCTACTGCGCGCACTACATCGCCGATCTGTCTCAACCGCTGCACAACATTCCCTATGATTCTTTTAATCAAACGTTTCATGATATCAATGACGGCATAGTGGATGCCACCATCATGGACGAGCCGCAAAAGATTGTTCAGCATATGTATGTCATCACATTGAATCCGGATAATTTCGAAGAAGACCTGGCGCGGGAAATTGCGCGCATAGCCAATATCACTCGCAAACTGGGCTATAAGTTGCGCGCCGAAAATCGAAGCATCACCAAAGAACAAGCCTACGTGCAATTAGGGCACAGTGTTTCTCTGTTCAAGGCCGTGTTGCAGCATTATCAGCAACTCAATCCGACAGATGTGCAGCAAATAGGTCCGGCTCAAGAAGGATCATTGCCAACGCCGGCGTAGATCAAGCCACATAATATAGAGAATCATAAAAACACTGTAGACGGCGGATGGCAGCGCCGCTTCTTTTTCAAATAATGCAATGGCCAGACCTCCGGCAATCCCCTGATTTTTTAAAGTACCCAGAAGCAACAGGCTGACCATATTTTTTTTATCCACCTTGGCAAGAACACAGATCTTTTCAATCACAAATCCCAGAACAAATGTAGCCGCAAGCACAACCAGGGCTATCGGCAAAATCAGCAGCGGCTGACTGAAAATTAAATCTCTGTTCACACCGATCATCGAATACAGGACAATAAAAAACCCCCAGTCCGTGAGTAATCCGCGAACCGCAGCAATCCGGTCCTGCAGCCTAAAGTAAAGAATCCCCCGCGATAAGACCAGCGGCAGGACAATCAGTATCAGCATAATCTGGATTAATTTATACGGATCAGTAAAACTTGTCCCGATAAATATCCAGAATATCAGCGGCGTGATGAGCAAAGCCGCCAGATAAGAGGCCACCGTGCCGGACAGAGCAAAAGAAACGTTGCCTTCAAGAATGGCTGAAAAAGGAATGACAGCCACGGCCGGAGGCACTGCCGCGATCAGCACAAAACCAATCCACAAGTTTTGATTGGTAATCAGCAAAGCGGAGGCCGCCAGAATAACGCCTCCCAAAATGACGTAACTCATGAGGATGCCGAAAAAAGACGGAATCAATATCGCACGCGGCTTGAGGAAATAGTCGTTGGGAACATTGATCGTTGCCAGCGTCATGACGAACGCCAGCGCAGGCATCATCAAGACCTTCGTCCACACCGAAGGTTGCGGCAGAGCAAGCCCGAACACAATGGCCAGAAGAAAAATAAAATTACGGTTACTCAAAAGTCGAATCATTTTTGACCATCAATAAAGTGGCATAATTTACACTGATAATTTGATAAACCTATGCTAAAGTCCGCAGCCAAAGTCAACAAGATAGTCGAGAAAACCACATTAAATGTGAATAAATTCGTTGATAAATAAACATAGTATAATAGGGGTTTTATGTTACACATTGTTGGAATAGATATCGGATCCGTTGCGCTGTCCGTCGTTGTCATTGATAATAAAGGCGCGGTGATCAACTCATTTTACCAGTTTCATCAGGGCGCCATTGCCGACACGCTGCGACGCATGCTTGAGGACATTGATATTTCCAGCATTGGCGGTATAGCCATGACGCTGTCCGGACCCGATATTTTACAAAACGTCGAGCGATTTGACACCCAGATCGCCATGATTGCCGCCGTGAAAAAATATCATGACGAGGTCGGCAGCATTTTATTTGTTGGCGGTGAAAATTTCGGCCTTATTACATTCAACAAGCAAGGCGAATATGAACGCTTTCGATCCAACTCGTCTTGCGCTGCGGGAACCGGCAGTTTTCTGGATCAGCAAGCTAAACGCCTTAACCTCAAAAGCATCGAAACACTCAGCACCATCGCGTTTTGCAACCAGAGCAACACACCGAAGATTGCCACGCGCTGCGCTGTGTTTGCCAAGACCGATTTGATTCACGCTCAGCAGGAAGGTTTTTCCTTAGGCCAGATCAGCGACGGACTTTGTGAAGGACTGGCTAAAAACGTCATTGACTCACTCATTCCCGATTCAAATATCCAGACCCCGCTCATTCTGGCGGGTGGCGTTTCCATGAATTCCGCCGTGGTCAAGCACTTCCGCAGTCTCTTGCAGGTCGAGCCCATCCTTGGCGAACACAGTCATCTATATGGCGCAATCGGCGCAGCCACGCTTTACCTGGAAGAAGTAAAACTATCACCGCTTGGCGCAAAAGCCTGGGATGATCTGTTCATCAAGGAATCCAAAGAAAAAACTTACGGCTACCCACCCCTGCAATTGTCACTCTCGATTTACCCGGAATTTACCACCAGCGTGAGCTATTTTTACAAACCCGACAACAAACACGCCGCCGTTGAAGTGGATGTTTACACCCCCCCGAAAGAAAAGCAGTCTGTCTATCTGGGCATCGACATCGGCTCAACCAGCACCAAGGCGGTTTTAATCAACAGTCAAAACGAAGCGCTGATCGGTCTTTATACGCAAACCTCCGCCCAGCCGGTCAAGGCCATACAGGCGATCTTTGAAGCCATCGATAACATTTCTCAAAAACAGGCCTGTGAATTTATTTTTAACGGCGTCGGGACCACCGGATCAGGCCGCAAATTCATCGGCCGCATCATCAACGCCGATTTGATTATCGACGAAATCACCGCGCATGCGCGCGCCGCCTATGAACTCAACAGCGAAGCGGATACAATCATCGAGATCGGCGGCCAAGATGCCAAATTCACCACCATGCAAAACGGTATGGTCACCTCCTCGGTTATGAACAATGTCTGCGCCGCGGGCACCGGCAGCTTCATTGAGGAACAGGCCGTCAAACTCGGGGTGAGCCTTGCCGACTATACCGGACGCGCCCTGAATACCCCCTCGCCTATTTCCAGCGACCGTTGCACCGTTTTCATGGAACGCGACATCAATAACTATCTGACGGAAGGATATTCCGTTGATGAAGTGCTGGCGAGCGTCCTGCATTCCGTATGCGAAAATTATCTGGCCAAAGTCGCCGTGGAAGGCAACATCGGGCAAAATGTTTGCTTTCAAGGCGCCACCGCCCGCAACCAGGCGCTGGTTGCGGCCTTTGAGCACCGCCTGAATAAACCCATCTTTGTGTCCAAATTCTGCCACCTGACCGGCGCGCTGGGCAGCGCACTCATTCTGGCGGAAAGCGCCGTTCGGAATTCTACCTTCCGGGGGCTCGCGCTTTACCGCGAAAACATTCCCGTAGAAAATGAAGTCTGCGAGCTGTGCCACAACAACTGTAAGATTAACAAAGTCACCGTTCAGAAAGAAACCGTGGCCTTTGGCTTTCTGTGCGGACGCGACTACGACACCAAACATTATGTCGGCACAACCAAAAAGCATTATGACCTGATCAAGGAACGAAGCAAGGTGTTTCCGCCGGCTAAAAAACCAGCCAAGTTCAAGAAATCCGTTCGGATCGGCATTCCCAATGCCCTTTACCTGGCTGAAGAAATGCCCCTGTGGAAACATTTTTTCGCCACACTCGGCGTGGAAACCGTCACGTCTGAAAATCTCAAGAACGCAATTAAAGCAGGTAAAAAACTGGCCGGCGCGGAATTCTGCGCGCCCATGAATGCCTTCTTCGGTCATGTGCAGCATCTGGTTGACAAGTGTGACTACATTTTTTTGCCTGTATATCTGGAAGCCGAAAAACAGAAAGATGAGGTTTACCGCTACTACTGCTATTATACCCAGTTTGCGGCCACACTCTCGGCGGGCACGAAAAGCCTGCGCCTGAAAAACAAAACACTCATGCCGGTCATCGACCATCGCTCATTTCAATCGCGCATTGAGCTCTTTTCCACCCTTAAATCGATTTTGAATACCGGCTACTGGGAAATTTATAACGCCTATGAAGCGGCGCTTTCCTTTTATGACGACAGCCGCATTAACCTGCTCAATGTCTATGAGAGAGAAAAACCCGGCACAGACAAGATCAGTGTGACGCTTTTGGGCCGGCCCTACTCCATCATGCAAAACTCAATGAATAAAGGCATACCGGATATCTTCAGCGCGCTCAATACCAAGACTTTTTATCAGGACATGATGCCTGTGGCTGAGGAGGATTTGTCAGAGATCGATCCTCTGCTCAAAAGAATGCACTGGAATTACGCCGCAAAGATTTTGAAGGCGGCGCTCTATATCGCCCGCACGCCCGGTCTTTATCCGGTTTATGTCACCTCCTTCAAATGCAGTCCCGATTCTTTCACGCTGGAATACTTTAAACGCATTATGGACAAATACAGCAAACCTTATTTGATTCTTGAGCTCGACGAACACGATTCCAATGTCGGTTATGAAACACGCATCGAAGCAGCCATACGCTCTTTTAACAACCATCATGAGAACAAAGAGCATCGCCTGATTTCGTCGCGTGCATTGCCGCTCAATTCCGAAGGCATCTCCAAGATCAAAGATAAAACGCTGCTCCTTCCCTGTTTTGATCCGATTAATTCCAAACTATTGGAAGCGGTGTATATCAAAGAAGGCATTGATGCGCGGATTGTGCCACTCACGGAAAAAACTATTCAGCGCGGTCTGCGCACCAATACCGGACAATGTCTGCCGGTCAACCTGATGGCGCAGAGCTATATGGACTATATTGAAGACAACCTTCTGGACCCCGCTCAGACTGCCGGGTGGTGCTTTGACAGCCACGTGGCCTGTAACATCCGGTTGTATCCGCAATTGATCAAAGGCATCATGGAAGTAAGCGGCAAGGGTATGGAGAAAGTGGACGTGTATATCGGCAACCTGTCGCTTAGCGACATTTCTATGCAGGCCTCCATTGAGGCCTACTTCGCGCACATGTTCGGCGGGATGCTGCGCAAAGTCGGCTGCAAGATTCGTCCCTATGAAAAAGAAAAAGGCATGACGGACAAGCTGATCACCGAATCTGTGAACATTCTTTACAACACGCTTCTGGGCGGCAGGAACAAAGATGACGATCTGACCCGCGTGATCAATCTTTTCAAAAAAATCGAGACCGTCCCCGGCCGCCGCCCGAAAGTCGCCATTTTCGGCGACATGTATGCCCGCGACAATGATGTGTTTAATCAGGATTTAATTCACTGCATCGAGGAATACGGCGGCGAAGTCATCACCACCCCATTTAATGAATTCGCTAAACTGATTGCCAATCCCTATATGCGGCGCTGGTTTCTGGAAGGAGAGTTCATGGACGTTCTCTTCACCAAAACGCTCATCGCTCTGGTCAACCAACTGGAGAAAAGCTACTATAAAATATTTAATGAATTACTGAATGAACCCTCCTTTGGCGCCGCTATTGATTACAAAATAATCTATGACAAGTTTGATGTGACCGTGCAGCATTTTGGCGAGTCCACGGACAACCTGCTGAAAATTTCCGCGCTGATGCAGCATTATCCCGACATATCGCTTTTTGTGCAGACCAATCCCGCTTTCTGCTGCGCAGGCCTGGTCACCGAAGCCATGGCCTCGCGCATCGAGGAATACACAGGTGTCCCTATTGTCACCCTCAATTATGACGGCACCGGAAAGAATATCAATTCCAAAATCAGCCCCTATATAAAATTTCCGCGCCGGAATAATGAAAAGAAAATGCAACGGATGCAGACAATCACTAATGTTATATTTTAAGCCGTGCGCCAAATACGGTGGAAGGATACCCGGACTGTTTATGAAAATAACGAAATACCCTCGCAACCCTTATCAAGGAGGAATCCATGAGTGAATTTAGTGGCAAAGTTGCCATCGTTACCGGATCGTCAAGCGGCATCGGCGAAGCAATTGTTCGACGACTGGCAAGCCTTGGCGCATCTGTGATTGTGAACTCGTCAACATCTGTTGAGGCCGGCAAACGCATTACTGCAGACCTTGGCTCGAATGCGGTGTACGTGCAGGCCGACATCAGCGACAAGGTGGCGGGCGAGAACTTGATCGCCCAGACCATAGAGCGTTTCGGCAAGCTCGACATCCTCATTAACAACGCAGGCTGGACAACGCCCGTTCCACATCAAAATCTGGAGGCACTCACCGACGACATCTTCACTCGCACGTTTGAAGTAAATGTGACAGGCACATGGATGCTGACCAAGGCTGCAATGCCCTATCTCAAGCTCAGTGACGATGGCAACGTGGTGAACATCACCTCTATTGCCGGTGTTCGCCCGGTGGGAAGTTCGATTGCATACGCTATGACAAAAGCAGCGCTCAATCACATGACTCTGCTGCTTGCCAAGTCGTGCGGCCCCGTACGCGTGAACGCTGTTGCACCTGGCCTGGTAGAAACGCCATGGACCAAGGACTGGCAGGCACAGCACGATGGCGTTAAAGCAATGGCGCCCCTCATGCGCTCGGCAACACCCGATGATTGTGTTGAGGCAACCCTCGGACTCCTGCGCACCCGCTACGCCACCGGTCATATCTTCGTGGTCGATGGCGGCCTGACGCTCTCTATGTAGCAAATCGGTACTTCAGCATCAGAGACCGTGTGGCGCCGATTGCATGGTGCGCGAGTCGTTAATCAACTCCAAGATTTGTTACCGACGCCAGGGGCCAGGTTTTAGCCTGGCCCCTGGACTGTGAGATTCAGAATGGGGATAAGCAGCGCTTCGTGACAAGTCATCCGTGCGCTGATCGGCAGATTGATCTTGAATCTTCTTTTTAATCCCGCTTAAGCGGGACAAGCCTTAATTCTCCGAAGCGAGCTCGCGATATAATGACGTTCATTTCATACCTCAACAGCGAGCTCGCGAGGTGGTTGATTAAATCATCATAACGCCCAGGCCGCTCGCGCCCCTTCTTCTGTGGCTTCCAGGATCCGCCTGCATTTGCGGGCATCGCCGACGATGGTAAAGGGGATCTTGAGGTTCTCCAGAACGCCTTTCAGCTTATCTGTCGGTTTCATACCGGCGGCGATAATGACCTGATCCACGGGGGTAATGGTTTTCTTTTCTCCCGCCAGATCGACGTCCACGCTGCCGTCGCCGATAGCCTTGACTTCCGCGCCGAAGATCATGTCACAGTTCTTTTCGCGCAGACGCTTGTGCAGCATATAGCCGTGGGATGTGATTTTCAGGACGGGAGAACGCTTCAGCATTTCCACGACGGTCACTTTAACGCCTTTCTCGCTCAGAAAATCGGCTGTTTCCATGCCGATAAGCGCGCCGCCGATGATGACGACATTTCCTTTGGGGGTAACCCGGCCATCAAGGATTTGCCAGGCATCACAGACGAACGCTTTATCAATGCCCGCAACCGGGGGCACAACTTTCTGCCCGCCGGTGGCCAGAATTACGTAATCGGGCTTCCCTTCGCGCAGCAGAGATTCGGTGACTTCTGTGTTATTTTTTATTTCTACTTTGGACTTCCTGACCTGGCCAATCTGCCAGTCGATCCATTCGCCGTAGATTTCCTTATGCGGCGGAACCTGGGCATAGCGGATTTGACCTCCCAGAATATTATTCTTCTCGAAAAGGGTTACCGTATGCCCCAGGCGAGAGGCTTCGGCGGCCGCGGTAAGACCGGCGGGCCCTGCTCCTACAACCCACACGTTTTTTGGCTTTGCCGCCGGCCCTTCGGGATAGATTGATTCCTGTCCCGTTTCCGGATTGATGGAACAGCGGATGTTTCCTTCTCCAAGCATTTCCCGTTCGATGCATCCCTGATTGCAGGCAATACATAGCCGGATGTCTTCAGGCCGGCCTGCTTTGGCCTTGATAAGAAAATCGGGGTCCGCCAAAAACTGTCTGCCGAAGGCAACAAGATCAGCGTCGCCCCGGGCGATTACCTCGTCGGCGCACGAAGGATCCGTAAAGCGTCCAACGGCGATAACAGGGACATCGACAACATCCTTCACTTTTCGCGCCAGCCAGGCATTGAAGCCGGGAACGTATTCGGCGGGCGCCTGGGTGATGCCTCCGGGACTTCCGTGTGTGCCGAAGGAGGCGTGGATAATATCGGCTCCGGCTTTCACCATATCCGGCAGAATAGTTTGCATATCGTCGGCGCTGTAACCGCCTTTGATAAATTCTTCCGCTGATATTCTGATTGAGATGGGGTAGTCGGGGCCCACCTGCCGCCGGATCTCTTCAATGACTTCCATAACGAAGCGTGACCGCGCTTTCAAAGTTGCTCCGCCGTATTCGTCCGTCCGTTGATTGGAGAGAGCCGACAAAAACTGTGTTAAAAGATAGCCATGGGCGCAATGGATTTCCACGGCGTCGAAGCCGGCCTCACGAGCCCGTCTGGCTGCCGATCCAAAGGCGGCAACAATTTCCTTGATTTCCGCTATGGTCATCTCGCGTGGCGTTCCCCGAAAAACAATGCTCGGTATTGCCGACGGCGCCACCGCCTTTCCCTTGCCCAGCATATAAAGACTTTCCCGACCACTGTGATGAATCTGTAAGGCAATTCTGCAGCCGGCTTCATGGGCTACCTCGGCCATTTGGCGGAGTCCCGGGATAAAGCGGCCGTCATAAGCGGCAAGCTGGTTGGGGCTGACTATGCCGTCCGGGTGAACGCCGGTGATTTCCGTAATGATCAATCCGGGTTGTCCTTTGGCCCGACGCTTCAGGTAAGCAATGTTCTCGGCGCTGACGGTTCCGTCGGCATTCCCCAGATTCGTCCCCATCGGGGGCATGACCACCCGGTTAGGCAATTCCATCGATTTGATTTTAAGCGGTGATAAAATATGACTTAATATACCCATGTTTATTTTCCTCCAATTTAATATTCCGCAAGTTGTCTATCACATGTTAAACAGGAATTCTGCCATTTTTTAACAGAACCGTGACGATCCGGAAATACATGCGTTTCTTACCCATAATCACGCCTTGAAAAATAAAGTTCTTATCAAAATCGATAAATGTTTTTGACTTATGAAACAGCTTGCCCTATAGTGCTCAAGTTCTTTCAAATCAAATTTCAATTCAAATATCAGGAGGAAAAAATGGAAACAAAACCATGGCATCGTCATTACGATTACAACGTCCCAACAACCATCCGTTATCCGCGTCTGGCCATTCACAATCTTGTTGAACTGCCGGCCAACACCTACCCGGATAAAACCGCCCTGAACTATTTCGGCACAGAAATCACTTTCTGGGAACTGCGTACCCAGATCCTGCGATTTGCCAATGCTCTCGGGACCTTGGGGATTCAAAAAGGGGATCGGGTTGGAATGCATCTCCCGAACTGCCCCCAGTACCCAATCGCTTATTATGCGGCCTTGTCCCTGGGCGCCATCATCGTCAACCTCAATCCCCTGTATACGCCTGATGAATTGACCATGATGGCGAATACCTCGGGACTGACGACGTTGGTCACCTTCGACATGGCCCTTCCGGCGATCCGTACGTTATGCAAAAACGTCAGGATACCCAGGGTCATCGTCACCGCGATGACGGACTACATCAAGGGATTCCCGGTAAGTTCCGCCAAAAGTCTCGATCTGGAAGAGGGGTGGCTTCATTTTTCGGAACTCCTTGATAAATCGACGTCAAGCAAGCGCTCCAGGGTAGAGGTAAGCCCTAACGATCCGGCCTTGATCCAATTCACCGGCGGTACGACGGGCGTTCCCAAAGGCGCCGTCCTGACCCATGGAAACGTTATCGCGGCAGTCCTGGCCAGCCGGTTCACGATCCTGCGGAGCGAGGGCAACCAGAACAACGAGATCGG
>JANYAF010000255.1 GCA_025355175.1 Deltaproteobacteria bacterium
TAGTATTATACTGGAATTGAATTTATTGAGCTATAGATTGGAGCAGTCAAGAAAAACTAATATGGCTGGTACTGAAACAAATATTATTAAACGGGAAAAATAATTGTCGCTGATAGGGAAAAGTAATTGACGTTAATCAGACGATACTTTGTTTTATATTATCAGGCAAAAATCGCCTTATTTATTGCCTTTGCAAAGTGCTCCCGAAAGTATCCTCAACGGTTCCACAATTCAAAACTTTCTGAGACTGTGTCGCAATCATCATTTGTCATTCCGAGGTCACGAGAGTTAACGTGGCAATCTAAGTATTATCTCGAGCTTACGAGATTGCTTCGGTCGTTACACTCCCTCGTAAAGACATTATGACACAGTTTCACTGTCTGCGGGGTTTATAGATGCGATGTTTTAACCGCATTTTACAAAGATAGTGAGAAGGGCGGTTTTCTGGTCGATAGCATTAAATTCAGTTGATCTATAATACTGATATTACATTGCTATTTATTCAAACCAAATTTATTTATAAATAATCAAACTTTTTTCTTGACAATAACCCGAAGCGGGATTAATGAATAACTCAGTTGGTTGAACGTCCAATCAAAATTAATAGGACGATATAATCAGGGGGCAATGTAAATGTTTTATCGGTATCTATGTTATTAAAAGGATGTCTCCACACGCACTCAACCTGCTCGGACGGTAAATTGTCGCCACAGGAAGTTGCCAATGCATATGAATCAAAAGGATATGATTTTATAGCTTTTACGGATCATGATTATCTGCTGAAGCCCAACTACAGAGAAACATACGGGCAGATAAAGACGAACATGATTATTTTTATTGGCATTGAATTGACGGTCTTTGTAAATGGATACATTCATGTTTCGAAAATAGAGGGAGATAAAGAGGTGCTCCACATATTCAACCACATCAGTGAATATAATTTTACCCCGGAGCAGTTGCTGGTTCGATTGGCGGAACTTGAAAAGATGTATCCCCTGGATGCGGTTGAAATAACGGCGAAGGGATATCGTGATACGGTTTTTGAATCGCTAAATATCGCATATCCAAAAATAGCATCGGATGACTCACACACGCGTGTCGGTATCGGCAGGGCATGGATAGAGCTGGACGCTAATCGGGAAAAAGATTCTATCCTCCAGGCGATAAAAGCGGGAAAATCATGGAACTGTTACATTTAAAGTATAAAGGTTTTAATATTATGATCCTTTATAAAGTCACATCAAATAGGAGGAATGGTAATGGCTAATAAAATTGCCATCTGCGCTGTCGCGCAGATCAAGAACGATCCCAATTATCATTATTTACGTTTTCAGAACATGCTGCTGGAATGCTTCGAGTCAATAATGAAGCAGACCAAGGTGACCTTCGATATGGAGAAGGGCATCCGGACAATCATCACCTGCTCTGATGACATGTTCGACGCGCGCACTATTTCCAACAATGGTATGACAGATGTTGTCGGCGCGCACTTCCGGGGCGAAGAGAAGATGGCTCAGGAAAGCATCAACGGCCTCGGTTACGCGATGGCATGCATCCTTTCGGGCCATGACGATTTGATACTTTTCATGGGCCACTGTAAGGAGTCGCAGGGAGAAAGCAGGAGGATGGTTTCCAACTTAGCCTATGATCCCTTTTACTGTAGGCCTCTCGGCATGGATTATCACAACGTTGACGCAATGCAGGCGCGGGCGTATATGGAAAAATCCAGTGTGACCGATGAGCACCTGGCAAAAGTTGTGGTGCGTTCCCGGAAAAACGGGAAAAACAACCCCTATGGCCGCGAAAATAAAATCGTTACGGAAAAGGAAGTACTGCAATCGCCTATGTATTCGGACCCGTTGCGGGAGCTCTACGTATATCCGGTAACTGACTGGGCTTACGGAATGCTGCTATGCAGCGAAGAGCGGGCCAAAGAGTTCACGAAAAACCCTGTGTATATTACAGGGTATGGCAGCTGCATGGACACGTATTTCCTCGGCGACAAAGATATTACATCAAATTTTTCTCTTAAAAATGCCTCACAGCGTGCATACGCCAAGGCAGGTATTAAAGATCCTAAAAAGGATATCCAGCTTTTTGAGCTTAGTGACCATGCCGCGTACCAGCTACCAATGTGGGCCGAAGGCGTTGGCATCGCTGATGAAGGAAAAGGTGGCAAATGGATCGACGATGGCGGTATGGATAAATTCAATGTGAATTTGTCCGGTGGGCAACTAAATGGCAATCCGCTTCTTCTCGGAGGTGCGGCCAGGGCCATTGAATGTTACTACCATCTATCCAATCAGGCAGGTGATCGGCAGGTCAAGGGCGCGAAGCGGGCAGTCGCCCAGGCAAACTACGGCGGTGCCGGGCAGCACCAGGCGGTAATAGTAATGGAATCTTAGGGAGGTTGAACAATGGCACATAAGAAAAACAGAAACGTTGGAATAATAGGCATCGGGCAGACAAAGCATTCCAGCCATCGTGAGGACGTCAACCAGCCTGAATTGATCCATGAAGCTGTCAGTCTGGCACTAAAAGACGCGAACCTGACCATGAAGGATATTGATTGTGTCGTTCACGGCAACATGGAACTCTTCGAGATGGTGCACTCGCCGGACCTCTGGCATGTGTTGGGAACCGGCGCCTATGGCAAAGACTGCATCAGAATCACAACCGGCGGGACAGTCGGGGCGACCCTGTCCTGTGCATCTGATAACCTAACGGCATCGGGAATGTACGATATCGTAATGGCCATCGGTTTTGAGAAACTTCAGGAGGGACATACCACTGGCGGCATCACTAATATGGCTGACCCCCTCTGGTTTCGCAAGATACAGGCAGGAGCACTAACCGGATCGTCCGCTTATGATGTAGAACGTGAATTCGGCCTTGAGCGCGCCAACAGAGCATCACTAACATACCGCATTATTATGGACAAGCACGCGGGACTCAATCCCAATGCACACCGCGCTTTCGGGCTTGATTTCAATCAGATTGACGACCTTATTCGAACTTCGCCGAAACTTGTCGGCGAATTAAAGCTTATTGAAATGTGTTCACAGTCGGATGGTGCGTGCTGTGTTATCTTCGCTTGCGAAAAAAAGGCGAAAGAAATTTCGAAGACTCCGGTCTGGATAAGGGATCACATTACCGTCCATAAGGAAGAGACATTCAGCATTTTCGGATATAACAGGGAGTTCCCTGTTATGAAGACTCATAAATTTGCCGCAGAACAACTCTTTAAGCGCAATGGTATCAAAGACCCGTTGAACTATTTCGATGTTTTCGAAATGTACGATCCGGCCTCATGGTGGGCTATTGACTGGCTTCGGGATTTTTTCGACCTTAAAGGAGATGAACACCTTAAGCTCATCGAGAACAAGGAAATAATGATCGGCGGCAAGTTGCCTATCAACCCGTCCGGTGGTGTTATCGGGTCTAATCCGATTGGCGCTACCGCGCTTATTCGTGTGGCCGAGGCGGCTATGCAGGTGCGTGGCAATGCCGGTCCCCACCAGATCCCGACCCCGGTCAATCACGCTCTCGCGTCAGGGTTCGGCGGTACTATGTGGACAGTGATGACAATGCTAGAAAAGGAACTTAACTGGTAGGAGGATAATCATGGCAGAATACTGGGATATAAAAGTTGAAGATATATTCAACTCTATGCAAGAGCGTTTCCGGCCAGATGGTGCCAAAGATGTAGATGCTGTTTTCGGCTACGACATCCTTGACGAAGGCAAGTGGAAACTGACAGTAAAGAATAACGAAATGAAGCTTTCGAAAACCGACGATTTGTCCGGTTGTATCTCGACTATGAAAGCAGACGGCGAGACATTTGTCGGTGTAAATACCGGCAAAGTTGACGCCACCAACGCTTTCATGAGCGGCAAAGTTAAGGTTGAAGGCGATATGGGCGCCTTCGGAAAAACAGGTAAGCTCTTCCGCAAGTACATAATAGCCAAAAAGGAAATGACCGTTAAGGAATATCTTGCGGACATGTTCGCGACAATTGTGCCGCGATTCAAAGCCAAAGAGGCCGAAGGGCTTGATGCGGCTTTTGCTTTTGATCTCGGCGGACCGCAGGGCGGTAAATGGACGGTGTTTATAAAGGATAAGGTTTGCACGGTCACAACAGAAATCGAAGGCAGTCCGACAGTCACGCTGGAATTCAATGATGCTAAAGATTACGTTGATTTTATCCTCGGCAAGATCGATGCGCAGAGCATACTGGCGGCGGGAAAGGCAGCAGCCAAGGGCGACATCAACATGATGGCATCAAAATGGCCAATCCTGTTCGAGAAATATAAGGATCCGATGGGCGGCAACGTGCAGGAACAGGAACTTTTGGTGCTCAAAAAAACTATAGCAGTGAACCAGAAGTTTTCTACAGGTCCCATCATGGGCAAGTTCCTTAAGGGGCTGAAAGACAAAAAAATATACGCGAATAAATGTCCGAAGTGCGGACGTTTGCAACTGCCGCCGCGGGAAGTGTGTGCCGAGTGCCGGGTGCGCGCCGCTGACTTCTTAGAGGTGGGGCCCAAGGGTGAAGTCCGCTATATGGACGTCGTATTCTACGCTATGCCTGATCCGCTGACTGGCGTGGCTAGGGAAACACCTTACGGGTCAATCAATATTCTACTTGATGGCTGCAAAGGCAATGAGACCCTGCCCCATTTTATAAGAAAAGACCAGATCGAAAAGATAAAGAGTGGCTGGAATGAGAAGAAGGGTACCCGTGTCCGCCCCGTCTGGGAGGAAAACCGGATCGGTGATATCTGGGACATTAAATATTTCGAGATAGATGAGTAAGGAGTAGGTATATGACAACAAAGCAGATGAAAGGTTTTGAAGACAGCTATGTAGTTGAAGGTAGGATGGCGCTCCCTTACACTTACTTCGCCGGCCGGGTGGGCAGCAAGTTCATCACAACCATCCGTGATCAGAAGAAAATTATGGGAGTAAAATGCCCTACCTGTAATGTGGTCTATCTGCCGCCGCGGCAGGTATGTGATAAGGATTTTACCGACATCCGCGATAAATGGGTCGATGTAAGCAATACAGGCACGGTATCGAACTTCACTGTGGTGCGCTATGACGACAAGCATCTGCCGCGTAAAGCGCCCTTTGTTCTGGCCCTGATCAAACTGGACGGCGCGGATACGCCCTTCATGCATATTCTGGAGGAATGTGAGATTGTGGAAGTGAAGATTGGGATGAAGGTGGAGGCTGTATTTGCCAAAGAAACGACCAATACTATCCTCGATATCGATCATTTCAAACCTGCAGCTGAAAGAATTTCGGTTCACGAAATTAATGCGACCAGGAAACAATGGGTTCCTGTCGATGAACCAGATACACAAGGAAAACGAAAAGGAGGAAAACCCGATATGTCTAAACCAGTAATAATAACTGCAGCGCTGTCAGGCGCGGCGACCATGAAAAATCAGATATCAAGCGTTCCTTATACTCCTGCGGAATTTGCCGAAGAGGCTTACAAATGCTGGAAGGCCGGTGCGGCAATGGTGCATGTCCACGCGCGCGAAGACGCGGGAATGGCCACCCATGAGCACGCGAGGATCAAGGCAACATACGACGCTATCAAGGATAAATGTCCGGACATCATTATCTGCCTGACATCCGCAGTCGGCATGGGCAAGACAGCAGAGCAGAGGCTATCCCAGATCGTGGCAATCAAGCCCGAGGTGGCGTCGTTGAACACTAACTCAATGAACTTCGGCATAGTTGACCGCAAAACAGGTAAAGTGTTTATTGATTACGTATTTGAGAACACATTCACTATGGTTCAGGATTTCGGCAAGGCAATGGAAGAAAACGGTGTGAAGCCGGAAATCGAATGCTACGATATGGGCGGACTAGATAACGCCATGCTGATTGGCAGACAGGGTATTTTCACCGACCCAATGAACTTTAACTTCGTCTGGGGAGTTGCAGGCGGGCAGGCTTTCCGGGCTGAATCCTTCATCGCCATGATGAACGCGCTTCCTGCGAAAGCTAACTTTACCACGTGCGGTGTCGGGACAGACCAATTCCCCTGCATCATGCAATCGTGTATTCTTGGCGGACATATGAGGGTCGGACTCGAGGACAATATCAAAATGCCGAATGGCGATCTCGCCAAGGGCAGTTACGAGCAGGTGGAAGTGGCGGTGGCAATTGCCAACAACCTCGGACGTCCGGTAGCTACAACTGATGAAGCCCGTCTGATCATGGGCATTAAGAAAAGATAGTAATTGATCAGGTATCACTAAATATATATTTGGGGGATGCATGATGGAATTAACAGAAAAAACCATGAATGATGTTTTTCGGAACCGTGTCAAAAAGTACGGGAACCGTCTGGCCGCCGAAAAAAAGATAAAAGGCGTTTGGCACGGCGCAACCTGGAACGAGTATTACGATCGGGCACGCGTGGCAGGTCTGGGTCTCTGGTCGCTGGGAATCAGAAAGGGGGATATGGTTTCTCTTCTTTCTGAAAACAGGCTCGAATGGATCTATGCTGATCTGGGTTCGCTGGGAATAGGGGCATGTATAATACCGGTCTACCCAACTTTGGCTGCCGAAGAAATCGAGTACATAATCAATAATTCCGGATCGAAGATCATTGTTTCGGAAAATAAGAAGCAGCTCAAAAAAATATTGGAGATTGTGGACAAATGTCCCGGTCTGGAAAAGATAATCGTCATAGAAGAAAATGATGCCACAGGGCATCCCAAGGTCATGAGTTTTAAGGATCTCATGGAACTCGGAAAGAAAAAACACCTTGAAGACCCTACTGTTTTTGAAAAGCTTTCCCGGGAAGTAACAGTTGATGACCTTGCAACAATCGTTTATACATCAGGCACAACCGGATTGCCCAAGGGTGCAATGATAACTCACGGAAATATTTTCTGGGTTGTTCAGTCTCTGGACGCGATCAAACCCCATTTTGCATCAGACAATGACTGCACGGTTCCCTTTCTTCCTCTTTCGCACGTATTTGAAAGGATCGCAGGTCATTTCTATGGTATGTATTGCGGTATCACTGCATCATACGCGGAGAGCATCGAAACACTGCTGGCAGATTTTGAAGAGAAACGTCCCACTATGATTCTGGCTGTGCCGAGAGTTTGCGAAAAAGTGTACCAGAAAATAATGGCGCAGGTTAAGGAACAATCCCAGTTCAAACAGAAGATCTTTGCCTGGGGCCAGAAAGTTGGCAACCGCATCAGCATGCGTCGCGAGAAGCATAGGCGCGTTCCGTTTTTCCTGAAGCTGAAATACAAGATCGCTTATGCTATCATATTCAAGAAGCTCCAGGATAAGCTCGGAGGGCGTGTTACCTGGATGACGGCATCCGGCGCCCCGACAGCCGAAGAGATCATTCGTTTTTTCAACGCGGCCGGAATTACAGTCATCCAGGGATACGGCATGACGGAGTGCACGGCACCGGCCACGATGCAGTCACTGGCTGATTACAGGATAGGAACCACCGGCAAGCCTTTACCCGGCATGGATATCAAGATAGCCGACGACGGCGAGATTTTATTAAAGGGTGGCAACGTGATCAAGGGGTACTGGAAACTCCCCGACGAGACTCGTGATGCCTTCACGCCCGATGGGTATTTCATGTCCGGTGACATCGGCATCTTCGATGATGAAGGAAATCTGCTGATCACAGACAGAAAGAAGGATCTTATCATAACTTCCGGTGGCAAGAACGTGGCACCACAAAAGATCGAGAATATGTTCAAGTCCGATCCGCTGTTCACCCAATTCATCGTCATTGGTGAAAGGAAGAAGTATCTCACCGGTTTGTGCAACATCAATCCAGATGAGGCATCAGCGCTGGCCACCGAGGAAGGCATAACTTTCAATTCACCGGCAGAGCTGCTGGAAAACCAGAAATTTCTCGATATTGTGCAGAAGCATGTAGACGAGCGCAATAGTCACCTTGCATTGTACGAAAACATCGTTCACATTCGTATAATCAAATCAGATTTCTCTCAGGAAGGTGGAGAGCTTACGCCATCCCTGAAGCTCAAGCGCAAGGTGGTGCTCCAGAAGTATAAGTCGCTCATCGACGATATGTATGGGAAAGAGGCCTTTGATGGGCTTTATGAAAAAAAGTAGAGCACTGCATGGTGTGACCGTAGAGCAAGAAAACACTAGTCAACAAGGTGGCGAATTATGAGCAAGACAGATGAACTAAAGCAAGGTCAGAATCAATTGTTTACTGACCCTGATGCCGATAAAGCCAGGGAGTTTTTTCGGCACAAATCGCGCGCCATGGTGAACAAAGTAACCACCGCCGAAGAAGCAGTAAAAACCATGATCAAAGACGGCGACTACATAACCATCGGCGGATTCGGGGCAAATAGAATCCCCACCGCTATTTTGCATGAGATCGTCCGTCAGGGGAAGAAAAACCTGGGGTTTGCCGGCCATACCGCGACCCACGATTTCCAGATTCTGATAGCCGGCGAGTGCATCGAACGTCTGGATGTGGCCTATATAATTGGACTCGAAGCCCGCGGCCTTTCGCCACACGCAAGGCGCGCAGTGGAAAGCGGGAAAATTAAGCTTACGGAATGGACAAATGCTACGCTGTCCTGGAGAATCAAGGCCGCGGCAATGGGACTATCCTTTCTGCCGGCACGCAACATCCTGGGCACCGATACATTCAAATACAGCGCGGCAAAGGAGATACTGTGCCCTTTCACCGGTCAGAAGTACGCGGCGCACCCGGCTCTCTATCCGGACTTTGCGGCGATTCACGTCCATGAGTGCGATGTTTACGGCAACGCCCATGTGTACGGCGCGTCCGTGTCTGATCAGGATCTGGCCAAAGCGGCAAAGCGGGTTGTCATCACCACTGAGAGGATCATTTCCAATGAGAAAATCCGCCAGAATCCGGAAGCGACGTTCATCCCGTTCTGGTGCGTTGACGCGGTTGTCGAAGTTCCCTACGGCAGCTACCCCGGCAATATGCCCTATGAGTATTTTTCCGATGAAGCTTACCTGAAACAATGGCTTAACTTGGAAAAGGACCCTGAGGAATTCAAGAAGTTCTTCAAAAAACAGATCCTCGACACGAAGAATTTCTACGAATACCTCAACCTCAACGGCGGTATCGAGCGCATGATAAAACTTCGTGCCATTGAACACCTGACGGACAAGAAATAAGGAGAACCACTATGGCAGATTATAATCCAATGGAATTAATGATATGCGTTGCGGCCAGAAACCTTAAGGACGGGGCAACCGTAGTCGTAGGTACCGGCGCGCCTTGTGCTGCCGCCATGCTTGCTCAAAAGACACACTCGCCGAACCTGACAGTCATGTTTGAGGCTGGCGGCGTTGCCCCGATACTGCCCGCAATGCCGATCTCGGTAGGCGATTCCCGCACTTTCCATAAGGCAATCATGGCCAGTTCCATGCCTGAAATCATGGAAACCTGCCAGCGCGGGATGGTTGACTACACCTTTTTGGGCGGTGCGCAGATCGATATGTACGGGAACATCAACTCCACCATGATCGGTGACAACCATGGTAAGCCGAAAGTTCGCTTCCCGGGATCAGGCGGCGCCAATGACCTGGCATCACTGTGCTGGAGAACAATGATGATGACACCACAGGACGCGAAGAGATTCACCGAAAAGATAAATTTTATCACGTCCCCCGGATACCTGACAGGAGGCAACTCGCGCTATGAGGCGGGTCTCCCGAAAGGGACTGGCCCCTATCGCATTATCACCAACATGGCGATTATGGGCTTTGAAGAAAAGTCTAAACGAATGAAGGTTATTAATGTCAATCCGGGCTATAACCGGAAGGATATTCAGGATAACTGCGGTTTCGAGCTCCTCTGGGCAGATAAGATTACCGATACCGATCCGCCGCACGAAAACGAACTGCGCATACTCCGCGATGAGGTTGATCCGCAACGGTATATTATAGGAAGATAATTTATTGCATGCTTTTGCCATAAGGAAATACCGGTGAGGGCATAAATCATAGGAGAGCAATCATGACCGATCAATTTCAGGGCATTGAGCCGATGGTGTACAAAAGCAAGATCAACGTCCCCTATTCATGGTGGGCAGGCGATACTGCGAGCAAATTTTATTTAACCCTTCGCGATGAAAAGAAAATAACTGCAACTAAATGCGTGGCATGCAACAAGGTGTTTCTGCCCCCGCGCAAGGTCTGCCCGTCATGCTTTACTGAGAACACACAGTGGGTAAACGTATCCGATGAAGGAACGCTTATTACCTTTACGATAGCCCGGCGGCAGTTTGCGGCCATCCCTTCCGACAGGAAGGTTCCTGTAATCTGGGGGCTGATAAAACTTGATGGTGCCGATACCGCCATGCTGCATTATCTGGACGAAATAAAACCGGAAAGTGTGACAATCGGCATGCGTGTGAAGGCGGTGTTCTCCGAGGGGCGGAAGGGTAACATCCGTGATATTTCGCATTTTAAACCGGTATCACGGGTATGAAACTAAAAGTAAGCTGTGGGTTTCATATCCTCCGCTTTGCGGGATTGTTCAACTGACCAATTCCATTATGACACAGATGACCCATGGTGACCTTTAGGTTATTTAGGTTACATCGCTTTCGGAATTGGAGTTTCACGAATAATGAAGGAGCTAAATATATGGATAGAGCAGCAATAATCGGCGTCGGTACCACAAAAATTGAAAAGAGCAAAGTTGGTGAAACTTTCGCTGATATGGCGTGGGAAGCCGTGAACAAGGCACTGAGCGACGCCGGAATGACAATTGACGATATCGACAACGTAGTTACCACATCCAGCGATTTCTGGGACGGCAGGACGATTTCCTGCATGGCTGTGGGTGATGCAAGCGGCGCAGCCCATAAGAACGTTTCCTGTGTCGAAGGCGATGGAACCTACGGCGCATTTTACGGCATGACGCGGAGCCTCTCCGGATCGTACAAGACCACCCTGGTTACAGGACATTCCAAGGGCTCCCAGAGCGTATCGAGTCTCATTACTAATTCTTCCTTTGATCCCATCTACGAGCGGGCTCTCGGCATGGATATGGTTACCGCGTGCGCCATGCAGGCAAGATCATACATGCATCGCACCAAAACCACGCCTGAACAATTGGCCGGAGTATCGGTAAAGAATCATGGCAATGCGCTGAAGAACCCACTAGCGCAACTTCCCATGAAGATTACCATTAAGGATGTGCTGGAATCAGAGATGATCGCGGACCCGCTGCATAAACTTGATTGTTCACCGGTATCCGATGGCTGCGCAGCTGTTATTATCGCCCACGAATCGGTGGCAGCAAATTTCAAGCAAAAGCCGGTCTGGATCAAGGGTGTATCCTTTTGCGCGGACAGCTTCTTCTTCGGCGATAGGGATCTTTCCCGTGCAAAGGCACTTACAGAAGCAGCGAAAAAAGCATATGAGATGGCAGGAATTAAGGATCCCAAAAAAGAAATAGATGTTGTCGAACTTTACGATGCGTTTACTTATCAGGAACTCATGTGGCTTGAAGAAATGGGGCTTGCTGATGATGCAATGGCAGGGAAACTTCTCGAAAAGGGAGAGTTTAATATGGATGGAAGGCTGCCGGTAAACGCTTCCGGCGGATTGCTCTCCGGGCATCCTGTTATAGCCGCTGGGCTGTATAGTATGGCCGCGGTGGTCAGGCAGATTCGAGGCGACGCGGGAGGTTTTCAGGTGAAAAAGGCGAAAACCGGTCTGGTCCATGGCGTCAACGGCCTGGGCGGCCAGTCCCACTGCGTGTTTATTCTTGATAAGGACAAGTAGGAGGAAGAAGAACCATGGCTAAACGAGTTGCAATTGTAGGAACCGGGCAGACATTCCATAAGAGCCATCGCCCTGACGTCAATGGTCAAGAGCTCATTAACGAGGCGGTCTTAAGAGCGCTTGCGGATGCTGACCTGAAGATGAAGGATATCGATGCTATCGTCATCGGGAACATGGACCACTTTGAAGGAATCAATTACGTCGATTGCTGGAGCGTTGACGGCTCCGGCGCAACGATGAAACCAATTATAAAACTGACCACCGGCGGAACCACCGGGTGCACCGTAGCCATAGGCGGATACCATCTGGTAGGATCAGGCATGTTTGACAGGGTCCTGATTATCGGCTGGGAGAAAAACTCCGAATCGGACACCACCGGCGCAATCACCACTGCCTTTGATCCCGTATGGGACAGGCTGGTATTTGCCGGCGCG
>JANYAF010000263.1 GCA_025355175.1 Deltaproteobacteria bacterium
GAGTTACCCACAGCCATCTCCCCGCCTCGCCAATGCAGGGCCGCGGTGAAATGGCTATGGATAACTCCCCCTATGTTTTAGAGTCAGAAAAGTGGACAATTCACTTGTTACAAAACCGGACAATTCTATTTGCTCTTGACAGATTAAAACGTTTTAATTGACAAATAAGCGCTTGTCGTTATATTCAAACTCATTAAAGTATTTCATTCAGTAATGAAAAACATGAGATGCATTGCGTCCATTTTGGAGGATAAGTATGAAAAATTCAAATCGAAAAACTTTTTTTATGTTTTTAATGGCCTTTCTGGTCGCGTTTTTTATTATTTCCTTGGTAGGGGTTCTACGATCATCCTTTACCACGTCGGGAGCACCGGAAATTCCAGCGGCCCAAGCTGTCCCAGGCCTCACGGATACTGCCATCAAAACACCTCTTTCTTTTTCCGCTCTTGCTGAACGTGTCAAGCCGACAGTCGTCAATATCAGCACATCCAAAACCTACAAGGGAAGAGGTTCATTTGGCGCACCTTTTGGAGGATCACCGTTTGGGGACGATTTTTTTGATCGCTTTTTTGGCGACATGCCCCGCAGAGAATTCAAGCAGCGCAGCCTGGGTTCAGGATTTATCATCAGCAATGATGGATATATTTTCACCAACAATCATGTTGTGGAAAAAGCGGATAAAATCCTTGTAAAAATATCCGACGGCAAGGAATACGAAGCCAAAGTGATCGGGACAGACGCCAATACGGATATCGCGTTAATCAAAATTAAGCCGGACAACAGCCTTCCGGTTGCAGAAATCGGAGATTCAGAAAAAGTAAAAGTCGGAGAATGGGTCATTGCAATCGGCAACCCCTTTGGCTTAGAAGCTACGGTAACAGCAGGTATTATAAGCGCAAAAGGCCGAGTCATCGGAGCCGGACCCTACGATAATTTCATTCAAACCGATGCCTCCATTAATCCCGGAAATAGCGGCGGTCCATTATTCAATATGGAGGGAAAGGTGATCGGCATTAACACGGCAATTGTTGCTCAAGGTCAGGGCATTGGCTTTGCGATTCCCGTCAATATGGCCAAAGTCATTCTGGCCGATCTGAAAACAAAGGGCAAGGTTACACGCGGCTGGCTGGGCATTTCCGTTCAGGACATTTCTGATGACATCGCCAAAAATTTAAATCATAAAAATAAAAGCGGCGCACTGGTTTCGGATGTTTTCAAAGGGGATCCAGCGGATAAAGCCGGAATTAAAGTTGGTGATATTATTACTGAAATTAACGGGAAATTCATTAAAGACACGCATGATTTATTGTTGACGATCGCTACACTGCAGGTTGATCAGAAAATGAATTTAAAGGCAATTCGCGACGGCAAGGAAATGACTTTCCATGTGACTGTAGCGGAACGCAAGGATAATGTGGCAATGGCAGCCGAAAAATCAGGAAAAGGTCATTTTGGGGTAGTTGCACAAGAAATTACGGCAGAGCTAGCCAGACAACTAGGGATCGCGCGCGATGGTGTCATTGTCACAGAAGTGCAAGAAGGAAGCCCTGCTGATGAAGTTGGTATCCAGCCACAGGATATTATCGTGCAGGTTAATCAGGTAAAAATTTCTTCGATGAAGGATTATATCCGGGAGATTACAAAGGCGGCCACAAAGAAAAGTGTTACATTGTTAATCAAACGCGGCCGATCAAGTTTCTTTGTCGCGCTGAGAACAGAGTAACGAGAAACCTGAGAAGACTTACTGAAAGGCAGGCCCAACGGCCTGCCTTTTTTTATCAAATGCCCTTTTTTATATTATGATGATCCACATGGAGAGAGCCCACAAAAATAGATTCATACTGTAAACAATCAAAGTGGCTTTGGCTTTATTGCCCATTCAGCCATGAAGGGACGGCAATGTTTCACGTGAAACATTGCCGTCGTAATAACTGGCAAGTCGGCGTTTCTCCGTCCTTGCTGAGGAAACCGGTGCCTATCGTGTGAAAGCCTATTTGAAATCTGTCGAATTGGCATGACTCCAGAACAATGGCAGCCAATGATTGAATTTTTCGATGATACTTTCTGATAACGGTTGCACAACCAGGCCGTTTTCCGTGCAGAGATCAGAGGCGACACTTCCCATCCCTCGCCCAAAGTTAGAATGGCCACTCGATTTCTTTGCGGCAAAGGTAGAGACGAAAGGCTGCGGAGAGATCCAGTAAGTTCATTGACTATTGGGCCTGAATGACGCCCGCTTGTTTGCAGGCTGTCTCAAAAATATTGATATTGGAAGCCATCGATCCGGTATGACTTGCCGCGGCAGAAGCTCCGGCCATTTTTATACTTTCGCTATACATGACAACCGTCTTGGTCATGTCGTCCAGTTCAAAGCATTCCATATAGTCCTCAATGGTGATCATCGCTTCGTTACCCGAACCGCCGAAAGTGCGAATACCGATGTCTTCCTCTTTCGCAAACGCCAGTAATTGCATCCACAGATTACCGGATTGCGCAACGAACATACGGCCCTGTGCAATAAAAAGAAAGATAAGGATTGCATATTCCCATGGTATTGAGTCCCAGGATAAGAATGCCGGCTTCGCGCGCCAATGATTTTATCTATTTAATATTATTGATTATTACACGTGTCACCACCGGGATGTTATGGTTTTGAGAACTTATTTTACCTCCACTTCCGTCAATGCAGCTTTTCCTTATTTTCTCGACGTATCCTTACTATAACAGGCGCAACCCGGGTTGCAAAAGGAACCTTCCTTACGCTTCTCTACTTTTGACACTGCGGACAGTAAAATGTACTGCGTCCACCCTGCTTAACCCGGACAATGCCCCCTCCGCATATGCAGCAAGTATTTCCCTCTTGTCCGTAAGCTTTAAGTTCGTTTTGATTCTCGCCCTGGCAGCCGTAAAGATCGCGCCAATCGGAGATGGATGTTCCCCGTTTTTCAATGCCCTTTTTCAAGATACGCCTGGCCTGACGAAAAACCGTCTTCCATTCCCTTTCGCTCAGCGTCGCCGCTTGCCGAAAAGGAGAAATACCTGCGCGATGCAAAATCTCGCAAGCATAGATATTGCCGATACCCGCTATCGCCTTCGGATCCATGAGCAGAGTTTTAACGCTGACTTTTCTCGCGGACTGTTTCTCCAGAAAGATCTTCTCGTCAAAGCCAATCATTAAATCCTTGACGTCTTTTTCTTGACACGTCGTCTCAACCTTAACAGTTGCGAAGCGCCGCGGATCAACCAGATCGACGTTTCCATCGGCAAGCATCATCCGCCATCGGGCATGCGGTTCTCGTTTCCTGTCTTGCTGCCAGAGCAATCGTCCGGTCATGCGCAAATGAATCGTGATGCTTCTACCGTCGTTGAGCATCAGCACAATCGTTTTCCCGGAGCGCCGTACTGCCTTGATCATGCGACCTCTGACGCTTCCGAGACCGGCGAGCTTGTCATCATAAACGGCTGTCGCTAAAATTTTTTTCCCCGCTATCCTGGCATGCAGTTGACGGCATAGCGTCTCAACTTCCGGAAGCTCAGGCATGTTTTCTCTCCCTCCGCGTTCGTTGCGCCCCTTCTCTTCTTATTGTGCGATGTGCGACCTGGCGGCGTGAAATCCTTATCCCATCTACATTTCCTTATAACGGATACCAAGACCGCGGCTTCTTTCTACCTTATCCCAATTTCTTCGGCAATCCAAATTGTGTCGTCACTCCAGTTCTTTCCCGATATTTCATGAAGAGCGGCATGCTGCGAAAATGCTCTTTTCGTGTGGCTCGCAGTCGCTATGAGTGGCGAGATCTGCCGGACGTGTTGAACGTCGTTACGCACGCAAAAATATTTTTAAAAATTCGTCCCAACTTTTTTTAAAATTATTTTCATTTTTAAAGCTAAAATGCAAAATAATTGTTGACAAATTTTTCTGCTTGCGTAAATTCAAAATTAGTAAAGTCGTTTTTTGATGGCTGCTTTTTTTAAGAGGAAGGATGTGCTTCCGGAAGGAGAATAAATGGAAAACGAGACGCTGTTTAGTGAGGATACAGAACCTCCGGGTACGATGACCGGTCTTGTAGTGGCACAAAATGAAGTGACGGATTTCTTTTCGTCGCCCACTGACAATTCACAACCTTCCCTGGCAAAATCAAAACCAGAGCGACTTTATTTTCCTTTTAAAGATTCACCCCGCTCCCGAGCCTTCCGTAAAAAACATTATCCTGACATCAGCCGCATCGAATGGTTTGACTGGCGCTGGCAATTTCAAAACGCCATTCGCGACGTCCAGATACTCGATACCATCATTCATCTTTCCGACAACGAACGTCAGGCCATGATGCACCCGTCGGGAGACTTACCGGTCGCCATTACCCCCTACTACGCCAGTCTGATTTCCACGCAGGACCCGTCGTCTCCGCTTCGCCGCTCAGTCGTTCCGGTGGTCGATGAATGTCTGCATACGAAGGGCGAAGAAGAAGACCCGCTTTGCGAAGACGCCGATTCCCCGGTTCCAGGCATCGTGCATCGCTATCCTGTCCGCGTCTTGTTTCTGGTTACCGACATCTGCGCGACCTATTGCCGCTACTGCACCCGTTCCCGCATCTTCGGACGGCAACATCAATGTTTTATTGACACCGCCAAATGGGAAAAGGCGCTGGCCTACATCGAATCTAATCCGAATATCCGCGACGTTCTCCTCTCCGGCGGCGATCCTCTGACCCTGTCCGACGAAAAGCTCGAGTGGCTCCTTTCGCGACTCAAAGATATTCCGCACGTTGAACTGATCCGTATCGGCACCAAAGCGCCTGTGGTACTGCCACAACGGATTACGCCGGCTCTGGTTTCCATGCTGAAAAAATACCATCCCCTTTGGATGAGCATCCACATCACGCATCCCGACGAACTGACCCCCGAAATGAGCGCCGCCTGCATCCGTCTGGCCGACGCCGGCATTCCGCTGGGCAGCCAGACCGTTTTGTTATCCGGAATTAACGACTCGGTCTCCACGATGTCCAGGCTGGTGCATGGCCTTTTGCAGATTCGCGTCCGCCCCTACTACCTGTATCAATGCGATCCTATTCCCGGCTCCTCCCATTTTCGCACGCCGATCAGCAAGGGACTGGAGATCATCCAGGGATTGCGCGGCCATACGACCGGTTACGCCGTACCGACCTATGTCGTTGACGCCCCCGGTGGCGGCGGAAAAATTCCGCTGCTTCCCGAATACGCCACAGGCTGGGATAAGGGCGATTTGCTGATGCGCAATTACGAAGGCAATATCTTCCGCTACCCGGACAATCACGCGGAGTCGAAGGATATCCATTAGGATCGTGAAAATAAATTATGTCCGGTAACCCAGACTGCCCCTCAACCAGCGCCTCGCGAAAAATAACCGTCGGCCTGACCTACGACTTACGCGACGATTACCTGCGTGAAGGTTACAGCCTGGAAGAAACCGCCGAATTCGACAAACCCGACACCATTGAAGCAATTGAAAGCGTCATTTTAGCAAACGGCCACCAGACCGACCGCATCGGTCACGTTCAGGCGCTGACCCGCCGCCTGGCCGCAGGAGACCGTTGGGATCTTGTTTTTAATATTGCCGAAGGCCTGCATGGCTTTGGCCGGGAAGCGCAGATTCCCGCGCTGTTGGATGCCTACAAAATTCCCTATACCTTCTCTGATCCTCTCGGACAGGCCCTGACCCTTCATAAGGGGATGACCAAACATGTCGTGCGCGATCTGGGCATTCCCACACCGGATTTTGCCGTTGTTTCCGATCTTGAAGATATTGACCTCATTCATCTTCCCTATCCCCTTTTTGCCAAACCCGTCGCGGAAGGCACGGGCAAAGGCATCACCGCTCTGTCCAAAATTGACAACGCCGAAGATCTGCGCAATGTTTGCATGAACCTTCTCAAGACTTTTTGTCAGCCGGTACTGGTGGAAACGTATCTGCCCGGACGCGAATTTACCGTTGGAATCATAGGCACAGGCAAGGACGCCCGCGCCCTCGGCGCCATGGAGGTTATCTTGAATCCAACCGCTGAACAGTATGCCTACTCCTACGAAAATAAGGAACATTATGAAAACCTCGTGCGATACGCCGCAGTCGATGACGCGGAAGCCAGGCATGCCATGAAGATATCTCTTATGGCTTGGCGCGGCCTCGGATTAAAAGATGGGGGACGCATTGACCTGCGATCGGACGCTCGCGGCATCCCGCATTTTATCGAAGTCAATTCTCTGGCCGGTTTGAATCCGGTCCGTTCGGACCTGCCCATTCTTTGCCAACTTGTGGGCATATCCTACCACCGGCTGATTACCGATATTCTGAATTCCGCTTTAGAGCGTGCCGGAATCATAAAGACATGTTAAGTCGAATCCTAAAATCCTGAGGCCGAGAGGTCATTGATGAGAAGAATAGTCATTTTACATACGGATGTGGCACAGGATGCAGGCGAAGATGAACTCGATACCCTTCGACAGGCCGAAACCATTGCACAGGCGATGGTTTCCCTGGGCTATGAGCCGGTTATGCTGCCTTTCGTCATGGATTTAAATGTAACGATTGCAAAACTCCGCTCTCTTCAACCCTATGTTGTTTTCAATCTGGTGGAAACGCTTGTCGGTCGTGGCAGCATGATTTACTTTGCAACCGCCTTGCTTGATTTTTTGCGGCTTCCCTACACGGGCTGCCGGACGGATGCCATGTTTTTAACCTCCAATAAACCCCTCACGAAAAAAATGTTACACGCCGAAGGCATTGCCACACCACCCTGGCTGACCGCCGACGGAATGGCCGTCGGACATGCTGCCACCGACACGTATGTTTTGAAGGCTTCCTGGGAAGACGCTTCCGTCGGCCTGGATGACGCATCCATTCTTCGGACAGATGATCGGGCAATGCTCCTGGACGCCCTGCAAAAACGCAAACAAAAACTCGGCATGGACTGCTTTGCCGAAGCCTACATTGACGGAAGGGAGTTTAATATCGCCTTAATGGCCGCCGACCAAGGCATTCGGATTCTGCCTGCCGCGGAAATGCTTTTCCAAGATTATCCACCGGATAAACTGAAATTACTCGATTACCGAGCCAAGTGGGTCGAAGATTCTTTTGAATATGACAATACAAGGCGCACACTGAATATTCCATCACAGGACGCCGATCTGGTGAATCGACTGCAGGATATTGCCCTGAAATGCTGGTCTCTGTTCGGTCTGCGCGGATACGCCCGCGTGGATTTCCGCATCGATCAAAACGGTCAGCCCTGGGTGCTGGAAATCAATGCCAATCCCTGCTTATCTCTCGAGGCTGGTTTTGCCGCCGCCCTGGAACAAGCCTCGATAAAGTATTCAGAAGCGATCGAGGATATCATCCATGACGCTTTGGTTTAAGGGTTGGCGCGGGTTATTTTATATTTCGCAGCGGTCTGCCGCAGAAAGGATGACTTAGATGAACCTCATCACTTTTCGACAGAACATTGAGCCGGCAGATTTGGGCGCGATTTTGAACATTGTTCAAGGGAGCGGTTTTTTTTCCTCCGCGGAAGTAGAGCTGGCTTGCGAACTGGCCACTGATCGGCTCGAACACGGTGAGCAAAGTTCTTATCAATTTTTATTCGCCGAAAACGACGAACAGGTTGTCGGATACACCTGTTACGGCCTGGTTCCGGCGACCGTCGGCAGCTATGATCTTTATTGGATTGCCATTTCCGAAGCCCTGCGCGGTTGTGGCCTCGGTAAAATCCTGCTGCAAAAAACAGAAGCGTTCATCATGAACACAGGCGGCATGCAGATATATGCGGAGACATCTTCCCGTTCTCAATATATGCCTACTCACCGGTTTTATGAAAACTGCGGCTATATTTCGGAAGCCGTTCTTAAAGACTTCTACGCGCAAGGCGACAGTAAAATTATTTACTCTAAAGTCCTTAAATAACAAGGAATAATACCAATAATCCGCCAATAATTCGTTTAAATCCTTGCAATTTTGCCGATTTTTCGCTAGAGCACTGCTGACTTTAAAAAAATCACCAGTTGCCTATCTAAGGAAAAAAGGAGGATTTGCTTATGCGCCTGTTTCCTAAAGAAGAAAATTTCTTTGAATATTTTGAAGAGCTGGCCAACAAAATTGAAGAAGGGGGCCAATTCTTTCTTGAAATGACCCAAAATCGTGATTATTCTGCCGAGAAAGTTGCCAGGCTCAAGGAACTTGAGCATGAAGCGGATGGCATTACCCACAGAACCTATGAAAGAATGCACAAAACCTTCCTGACGCCCATCGACCGTGAAGATATCTACGCGCTGGTCAATAAAATGGACAGCATTATGGACGTCATCGAAGCCACGGCCATCCGCATCCATATGTATAAGGTTAAAAAACCGGATGATGAGATCATCAAGCAGGCGGAAATACTTTTTCAAGCGATCAAAAAAGTCAAGGGAATTGTTCATGGCTTGCGTAATATGAAGAACAGCCAAATGATTCTGGACGGCTGCGTGGAAATCCACACCCTGGAAAATGCCGGCGACGTCGTTTTAAGAACCATCATCACCGATCTTTTTATCAAAGAAAAAGACGCCATCGAACTGATTAAATGGAAAGAAATCTTTGAGCGGATTGAAGAAGCCATAGATGTGTGTGAAAATGTATCCAATATTGTGGAAGGGATCGTTCTGAAGCATGCTTGATTCGATGGCATTTGTTTTTGTTCTGGTGGTAATCGCGCTGGGTTTTGATTTTCTTAACGGATTCCATGATTCTGCTAATTCCATATCCACTGTTGTTTCCACCCGCGTTCTATCACCAAAACATGCTGTCATCTGGGCGGCTTTTTTTAATTTTGCCGCCGTGTTTTTTGTCGGCACGGAGGTAGCCCATACCGTCGGTAAAGGCATTATCCATCTGGACATTGTTGATAATCTGGTGATTCTTTCTGCCTTAGGCGGGGCGATCATCTGGAATATCGTGACCTGGTATTACGGATTGCCCAGCAGTTCTTCACATGCCTTGATCGGCGGCCTCATCGGTGCCGCCGTATCCAAAGCCGGAACAAGCACACTGGTCTGGTCGGGCATTACCAAAACAACAATTTTTATCATTGTTTCTCCCGCGATCGGCATGGCTCTCGGTTTTACGTTTATGGTTCTTGCCATGAATCTGAGCCGTCATTCCAATATGGCTAAATCAGATAAACTCTTTCGTAAGCTTCAACTCGTATCCGCCGCTGTGTATTCCTTGGGGCACGGTATGAACGACGCGCAAAAAACAATGGGTATTATTGCCATGGCGCTTTTTAGTAAAGGGTTGATCGGCGATACTTTTTATATTCCCGTTTGGGTCATTATCGCCTGTTATACGGTGATTTCCCTGGGAACCATGTTCGGCGGCTGGCGGATTGTCAAAACCATGGGAACCAAGATAACCAAACTTCAGCCGATCGGTGGTTTTAGCGCCGAGACGGCCGCCGCGTGCTCGATCATCGGCGCGACCGTAGCCGGCATTCCCGTGAGCACAACTCACACCATCACCGGCGCTATTGTCGGCGTCGGCGCAACGAAAAGACTTTCCGCCGTGCGCTGGGGTGTTGCCGGAAACATCATCTGGGCATGGCTTTTAACGATTCCAATTTCTGCTATCATCTCCGCTATTATTTATTTTTCCGTAGGCTTCTGTCTCAAATAAAACAATCCGACCAGACAGTTCCACAAAATCCTGTTGATAATTTCTCATTTTTGCCATAAAAAACACCTTCGAGTTCTGCCTTTTCACCCCGTGACGATGTTGCAGACCTTTTGACTTAATTATACAATCGGGAGACAATTGAACATGCCGGAAAAATTACTGCCCTTTACAAAAAAACAAATTGATAAAATCATTGATAAATATCCGACGCCTTTTCATATCTACGACGAAAAAGCCATCCGGAAAAACGCGCGCGATTTTAAAAAAGCCTTTGCCTGGAATAAGGGATTCAAGGAATTTTTTGCTGTCAAAGCCTGTCCCAATCCCTATTTAATAAAGATGCTTCATGCCGAGGGATTCGGCACGGATTGCAGTTCTATGGCGGAATTGATCCTATCTCAAAAGACCGGTATCGTCGGAGAAGAAATCATGTTTTCCTCCAATGACACCCCTGCCGAGGAATTTGTCAAAGCCAAAAAATCAAAAGCTATCATCAATCTGGACGACATCACTCACATTAGTTACCTCGAACAACACGCAGGCCTGCCGGAAATTATTTGCCTTCGCTATAATCCCGGCCCCTTGAAAAAAGGCAACATCATCATCGGCCATCCGGAAGAAGCCAAATACGGGTTTACGCGTGATCAATTGTTTGAAGGCTATCGCATCTGCCGGGACAAGGGCATCAAGCGTTTCGGTATTCACACGATGGTGGCCTCCAACGAACTCGACCCGCACTATTTTGTTGAAACGGCGGAAATTCTGTTTAAGCTGATCGTCGAACTATCGCACGCCCTCAACATACGTTTTGAATTCGCCAATCTCAGTGGCGGCGTTGGAATCCCCTACCGGCCCGAACAGGAACGTCTTGATTTGCAGGTCATGGCCCGCGGCATTCGGGAAAAATACGAACAGATCATTGCCACTAACGGTTTGGCCCCTCTTAAGATATTTACCGAATCCGGTCGATATATCACCGGCCCTTATGGTTATCTTGTCTCCCAAGTCCTTCATATTAAAGACACGTATAAACAATTTGCCGGACTGGATGCCTGCATGGCCAATCTCATGCGTCCGGCCCTCTACGGCGCTTATCACCATATCACGGTTGTCGGCAAGGAAAACGAATCCCGCGATTTTATGTATGACGTCACTGGCTCGCTTTGTGAAAATAACGACAAATTTGCCATTGATCGCATGCTGCCCAAGCTTACACCGGGCGATATTGTGGTTATTCATGACGCGGGAGCGCATGGCTTCGCCATGGGCTTCAACTATAACGGCAAGCTCCGATCCGCCGAATTACTTCTCAGAGAAGACGGCTCTGTCACTCAAATCCGCCGTGCCGAAACAGTGAAGGACTACTTAGCCACTTTGGATTTTAAGCGGTTAGCAACCTTTACCGTATAATTGTGTAGTGTAGTAGGGGCACGAAGCATCGTGCCCCTACCAATCGACCCATTGCCTTTCCCATCAAGCATCATTATCCTTGTTCCATGTCGAAAGAAAAAATCCCAACAACGCCGGCCATACTGGCATTAAAGGCAAAAGGCGCTTATTTTTCATTACATACATATGCATATGAAGAAAAAGGCGGCACAAGAGTCTCATCTGCTAAACTTGGCGTCGATGAACATTGCGTGATCAAAACGCTGGTAATGGAGGACGAAACTGCAAAGCCCCTCCTTATCCTGATGCATGGAGACAAAGAAGTCTCCACCAAGACACTGGCGCGCACTTTGGGGGTTAAATCGATTGTACCTTGCAAACCGGAAATTGCACACAAACATACGGGCTATATGGTCGGTGGAACGTCTCCGTTTGGTACCCGGAAACCTTTGAGTATTTATATGGAAAAAACTATCGCCGACTTGCCGGAAATTCTGATCAATGCCGGTTCCCGCGGCCTGCTGGCAAAAATGCGACCTTCGGAGCTTGTTCGCATTTTAGCGCCCCGCGAAGTAAGCGTTTCGATATAATTTGCCTTTTGGGCTAAAAAAAGAGATAATGCTTTCCAAGTTTTGAGGGAATGTTTATGCCGGACAATGTTATTATTCGCTGCCTCAATTGCGGCACTAAAAACCGCATACCGAAACAAAAATTTCAGGGTCGTCCTACGTGCGGCAATTGCCACGCTCCTCTGGATGACCTCATTATCCGCTGTCTGAAATGCGGCACCAAAAACCGCATGCCGGAAGAACGTCTGAATGCAAAACCGCTTTGCGGCAAATGCGGCGAACCGCTTGTTATCGCGAAACAGGACGTCAAACCGGTTGAGGTAACCGATGATTCCTTTGCGCGGGAAGTGCTGGCGCAGGAAACATCCGTGCTGGTCGATTGCTGGGCGCCCTGGTGCGGACCCTGCAAGAGCCTCGCGCCGATCATTGACGAACTGGCATCGGATTACGCCAATGGCGTGAAAGTAGTCAAGCTGAATGTGGATGAAAATCCAGTTACCGCCTCGCAATATGGCATCCGCAGCATTCCCACCTTGCTGTTTTTCCGGGAAGGTAAACTTGTTGAGAGTCTCGTGGGCGCCTTACCGAAACAGGAAATCGAAAAGCACCTGCTCGCGATCATCAAGACAAATTGAGGACGGACAGCCCCCTTCATGGAAAACAAGACCAAAGCGTACTCCTGCAAAATATTTACGGTATGGGAAGAAGATATTCAACTGGCCAACGGCCGGAAGACCCGACAAAGCTGGGTTGACCATCAGCCGACCGTTGCCGTTATGGCGGTCAACGAAAAAAACGAATTACTGCTGATCAGTCAGTATCGCGTCCCCACCGGCGATCAACTGCTGGAAATTCCCGCCGGTTCATTCGACGACGGGGAATCCCCGGCCGAGTGCGCCCAGCGGGAACTCGCCGAAGAAACGGGATTCCGGTCAGGCCGGCTCACCGAGCTATACGCAGGTTATCTGTTGCCGGGTTATTGCAATGAATACATGCATTTTTTTCTAGCCGAAGACCTGGTTTACGAACCGCTCAGCCCTGATGACGATGAGGAAATTGAAGTCATGCCGACTCCCTTGAATCAGGCTTTTGACATGCTGCAAAACGGCCGGATCCGGGACGCGAAGACGGCGCTGGGTGTCCTGTTGGTCGAGCGCTATTTAAACAATAAACTTTTTAATCATAAGTTGCCCTAATCAATTTCAGCACTCGATCAGCGCAGCATTTTTTCTCTTTTCTCCAGCTGAATCTCTAAATTCTTTAATTGCTGGATATCCTTCTTTAACTGATCATTTTCCTGCTGCAATCTGACTATTTCCGTCGAATATTTCCCCTCTATCTGTTTGCCGTTATCTCTTAATCCTTCAATTTCTTTCGTCAGTTTAACCTGCTCACCCTGAACTTTTTGTTTCTCCTGCTTTAATTGAACCTGCAGCGCGGAAATCCTGTCCAGACTCGACAATAAAGCCTGGGCGGCGGCGGCCCATTTGCTTTTGGGAAAGTGATGAACTAAATTTTCCAGCTTGGCTTTTGCCTCATTATAATTCGGTTCTTTATTTTTATTACTTAAATAGGACAGGGCATCTTCGAACAGTTCCTTATCCGAAGACTCTTTACTGAAAATGCCGCTTGATTTTTCCACCGGACCTTTTTGTCCACCCTCTGTGCCAATGTAAATGAGACACTTTCCCCCTTGTAATTTAGAGTATATGGTGAGGGCGGGAAAGTGAGATATCATGGATAACAAGGAAGCGATGTTGGTTAATGTTTCAAATGGACTTGAGGAAATGGAAGGAGCC
>JANYAF010000276.1 GCA_025355175.1 Deltaproteobacteria bacterium
GGTTTTTTCCGATTTTTGCTTGCAATTCTAATCTATTTGAAGCAGAAAGGAAAGTGAAAATTCCAATAAAAACAAGTGAAATTAAAAATAAGCACCCGGCATTTCACGGCAATAAAGACCAAAAGCCCGGCGGGTATATCATGGGAAATTTGGCAAACGTAAAGAAAATCGACAGTAACGATTACTGTTTGAAAGAGAGTATGATTTAGGAAAATACTAGACTCTCTTTTTCAGGAAGGACTAAACAAATAATCCGATCACTGATTTTCGGAAGCGCTGTGTTCACCCTCTGTTCAGCTGTTGTTCTTCATCAAAACTACAAATTACCGATCGAAAGAAAGCAACTATTGATTGATAAGAACTTTCTTTCTATGCGAGGCAGTATGGGAAACGTGGACTTGTATGTCAAATTAGCTTCATTAACAGCTAATAAAAGAGATCCAACAAAAGACAAGACCTCCTCATACCGCCATAAATGGTCATGCTTCGGAAACGATTCATTGTAAATATCTGACATATCCTAAATCGGCAAGCAATTAAATAATGAAGGAAATCCGGAAATAGAAAGAAGGTCAATCATCATCCATATTTTCCTGAATATAGAGACGGCCGTTATCCAGACCGTATGCCAGCAAATGGCCGTATCCTTCCTGGCGGTAGCAGCAACCATTGTCAATGTTGATTCTATTTGTCTGTAGACCCGTGATGATCTTATCCAGCTTCAGGGGGGTATGGCCGCAAATAACCCGTTTCTTTCCCGAATAGGTCTTTCCACGCCCCCAAAGCATGGATTCCTCGCCCATTACGCCGAATGGATCCGCCAGGGAAAAGTCAAATTCTCCATGGACAAGCAGGTAATCGTCGAGCTCAGTATACAGGGGGAGAGTGCTGAGAAAATCCAGATAGGGGCGGGGATCAGTCTTGCCGAAACTGTTCAACCCCGCCAGAATGCCATCTTCCATCCAATAATTGTAGTGGAAAAAATGTCGTCGGTCCATACCGGCGCCGGCTGTTTTCAACCAGAGATCTTCATGGTTACCACGAAGGGCGACCATACGGCAGTTCAGGTTCATCATCGTATCGAGGACGCCCTTGCTGTCGGGACCGCGATCGATATAATCTCCCAGCAAATAGAGATGGTCTGTTTCCCTTATCTGCATCTTATCCAGTAAGCCACGAAATGTTTTGCAGCAACCATGGATGTCGGCAATAGCGTAACGCATCTTTAACATCATCCCAGAAATTTGAGGCGTTTTCCATATCACATCTTGTGCCGTTTTGCATACAGAATCACAAGGGGATTGTGTTTATTACCTGAAGTCTAGTATCATAGGTGATGTTGACGATTTGTTGACTTTAGAAGGGGGTGCATTTAGGGCGTATTTTTTGTTAATTTGGCGAGAAACGAAAAAAGGACTTCAAGACGTAAAGTCTTAAAGCCCTTGATTTTCTTGGTGGGCCGTGCGGGGATTGAACCCGCGGCCAACGGATTAAAAGTCCGCTGCTCTACCGCTGAGCTAACGGCCCACTGTTTGAGCGTTATTTGACAGCAAGGCTCTCTAACAGCTAGCAAGAGGTGTGTCAAGAAGAAACTGATATATTTAAATTCTCAAAGGGGTTTTCCAACTGTATGGTTTCCTCGCGTCCCGCGCCCACGGATACAAGAGCAATACCGGCGCCGGATAATTCTTTTAAGCGCTGGAGGTATTTTTGCGCGTTTACGGGAAGATCGCTGACCATTTGAGCCCCTGCAATATCTTCCTTCCAACCGTCAAATTCTTCATACACCGGCTCGCAGGTTGAAAAGACTTTCATGCTCGCAGGAGCGGCTTCGGTAAAGTTGCCTTGGGATGATTTATAACCGACGCAGATCTTCAGTTTGTCCAAACCGGTTAAAACATCCAGTTTAGTGATGGCGAGTGAGGCAATGCCGGAGACGCGAACAGCATGACGTACCAGAACCATGTCCAGCCAGCCGCAACGGCGCTTGCGGCCGGTGGTCGCTCCGAATTCCTGACCGACTTTTTGCAGGTGATCGCCAATACTGTCTTTTAGCTCCGTCGGGAAAGGACCTTCTCCGACACGGGTTGTGTAAGCTTTGCAGATGCCCACCACGGTGGAAATTGTGTTGGGGCCGATCCCGCTGCCGCAGGCCGCGTTGCCGGAAACCGTATTGGACGAGGTGACATAAGGATAAGTTCCGTGATCGACATCTAGATGACAGCCTTGCGCACCCTCAAAGAGCACTTTCTTCCCTTTTTTGATTTCACGATCAAGAATAACCGATGTGTCGGTGACGTAGCGTTTAATCATTTCGGCATAAGCCAGATACTCATCGGCAATGGTCTCGGCAATCAAAGGTTCAGTGCCAAAATAATTTTTCAGTAGAAAATTCTTTTCTTCAAGGCTTTGGCGCAATTTCTCCCGGAACAGATCCGTTTCATAGAGGTCGCCCACGCGGATGCCCGTGCGGGCGACTTTGTCTTCATAAGCCGGGCCGATGCCACGGCCGGTCGTGCCGATTTTTTTGCCCGCATTGTGGGTCTCACGCGCTTGATCGATGCTGCGGTGATAGGGCATAATGACATGCGCTTTTTCGCTGATATAAAGCTTGGTGGAAGAGGGGAAAAGACAGGATTCGTTTAATTCATCGACTTCCTGAAGAAATACCTTCGGGTCAAAAACAACGCCGTTGCCGATAATACAGATTTTATGATTATGCAAAATTCCCGAGGGAATTAAATGCAGAATTGTTTTCCGGCCTTTAACCACCAGCGTGTGCCCCGCGTTGTTACCGCCCTGAAAGCGGGCGACAACATCCGCCTGCTCGGTATAAAGATCAACGATCTTCCCTTTTCCTTCATCGCCCCATTGAGTGCCTACAACCGCAACATTTGCCATGAGTATATTCTTTCCTACATCTTTATCGGTGTGACGGAAACCACGTGCGGTAATTTCCGTAATTTATCCAGAACGTCCGATGCTACGGGAGAATCGGTGTTCAGGACGACCAGTGCCTTTTTCGCCCGAGCATCGCGGCTCAGGTGCAGACGGGCGATATTGACTTTATTGTTGCCCAGCGTAGTTCCCAGATTGCCGATAACACCCGGCATATCGTCGTTGGAGACAACCAGCATATAGCCTTCGGGTATGATTTCCACTGGAAATTCGTTTACCCGCACGATCCGGAGGTCTTTTTTGCCAAAAACAGCACCTGCCGTCTGGCTGGATTCTTTCGATGTTTTGACGGTCAGGGCAATCATATTGGTGTAATCTTTGGTTTCGGTGCTTTTGACTTCGACAACTTTAATCCCTCTCTCCCTGGCGATGACCGGTGCGTTGATGTAGTTGACGGTTTTTGTCAGGATCGGGTCCAGAAGCCCTTTGATCAGAGATATGGTGATGGGCGCGACATTGTGATTTAAAATATCGCCGCTGTATTCAATGGTGACTTCCTGAATCGCGCCGGTCAGTAACTGGGCCTGGAAGGTTCCCAACTTTTCCACCAGATCCAGATAAGGACGGATCATTGCCATCACGTCCACACTGACGGAGGGAAAATTGACCGCGCCTTTGATTTCGCCGGTAGCAAAATAGGCTGCAATCTGGTGGGCGATGGCAATGGCCACATTGGTCTGCGCTTCGTCGGTGGAAGCGCCCAGATGCGGTGTGCAGATGACGTTGTCCAGACCAATCAATTCCATGTTTTTGGTCGGCTCTTCTTCAAAAACGTCAATGGCCGCACCGGCGACTTTGCCGGACTGAAGGGCGTCGTAAAGCGCTTTTTCATTGACGATGCCACCGCGGGCGCAGTGAATCAGGAAAACGCCCTTTTTCATTTTAGCAAAGGATGCTTCATTTACCAGGTTTCTTGTTTCTTTGGCGAGCGGCGAATGCACGGTGATGAAATCCGAATTTGCATAGAGTTCATCCATGCTGACCATTTTTACCCCCATTTTCTCCGCGACTTCCGGAGAAATAAACGGGTCATGGGCGATGACATTCACTTTCAGGCCGATGGCGCGGTCCGCCACCACGGCGCCGACTCTGCCCAGGCCGATGACCCCCAGGGTTTTGTTGCAGTATTCGTTTCCCATGAATTTTGTTTTTTCCCAAAGGCCTGCTTTCATCGAAGCGGTGGCTTGGGGGATTTTACGCGCCAGAGACACCATCATGGCGATGGCGTGCTCGCCGGTGGTGACCGTGTTTCCACCCGGCGTGTTCATCACGACGATACCGCGTTTGCTGGCGGCGGGAATGTCGATATTATCGACACCAGCGCCAGCGCGGCCGATGGCGGAAAGCTTCGCGGCCGCTTCGATAATCTCGGCCGTGACTTTGGTGGCCGAACGAACGATCAGGGCGTCGTAGTCTTTAATAATCGCTTTTAACTCATCCGGTTTCATGCCTGTTTTAATGTCAACTTTGATGCCCGGCGCGTTCCCCAATATTTCCGCGACGTCGGAAGCCATGGCATCGCTTACTAATACTCGTTTCATAACGTTTTCCAAGTTGTTCTTAAGTTAAAGGCTTTTTACCTTTTCGTCGAAAACTTTTTCCAGTTCGACAAGCGCTATCTTGAGATCAGACTCCTCAACGGTCGGACCGCACCAGAAACGATAACCGGCGGGCGCATCTTTGTAGGAGTTGATGTCGTGCGCGATATTTTTCTTACTCAGGTCTGAAGTGATGCTTTTGAGGAACTTGCCCTTTTCGTCGGCGCCCAGTGCGTTGACTTTGGGATGAGTCACCGAGAGGCAAACGGACGTATTGGAGCGGACTTTGGGATCATCGGCCAGGAATTCGATCCAGTCGGTTTTGACAACCCAATCTTCAACCACTTTCAGGTTGCCCTGGCTTTTTTTAATCAGACCGTCAAGGCCGAATTTACCTGCCCAATTCAGGGCGTCCAGATAGTCTTCTACGCAGATCATCGAAGGCGTGTTGATGACGTCGCCGTCAAAGATGGTTTTGTTGACTTTGTCCCCTTTTTTCAGACGGAAAATTTTAGGCATCGGCCAGGGAGGTGTATAGGATTCCAGACGCACGACCGCTTTGGGGCTCATAACCATCATACCATGCGCTGCTTCGCCGCCGAGACATTTCTGCCAGGAGAAGGTCAAAACGTCGATCTTGCTCCAGTCGATTTCCATTGCAAACGCGGCGCTGGTCGCGTCGCACAGAGACAGGCCTTCGCGATTGGCCGGAATCCAGCTGTAGTCGGGAACCTTGACGCCGCTGGTGGTGCCGTTAGCAACAAATACCACATCATTTGACCAGTCCACTTTGCTGAGATCGGGAAGTTTGCCGTAGTCGGCTTTGATAACCGTCGGATTGAGTTTAAGCTGCTTGTTTACATCGGTTGCCCAGCCCTCGGAAAAACTTTCCCAGACCAATACGGTAACCGGTTTGGGGCCCAAAAGTGACCACATCGCACATTCGAAAGCGCCCGTATCGGAAGCCGGCAGAATGCCCACAAGGTAATCTGACGGAATATTTAAGATTTTTCGTGTTTCATTGGTGGCTTTGACGATTCTTTCTTTTCCCAACGCGGAACGGTGTGAGCGGCCGACCGGCGCGCTCTTCAGCGCGTCGATACTCCACGCTGGCCTCTTGCTGCAAGGGCCGGAACTAAAATTAGGGTTTTGCATAAATAACCATCCTTAAAATAAATTTTCTCAATGCTGGGCTTTCATACCAGTATCGGGGGTTTTTCTCAAGAAATTTAACCGTAATAAACGCCAAATGACCGGCGGTCGAGGCATACGTAATCCATATCTTCATTAAAAAGACAATAACAAATTTTGACTTAAGTCAATTACAATGTTAATAATTTACCTTATAAAAACTAAAAAAAATTATGAAGTATTTTCAATACGCTCTACCCAGAAAAGGAGAAAAAGCATGGCTGAGAATATTACACAGATAGGAGATATGACCCATACGTTTTATCTCAAAGACATGACTTCCTATCAGGAACATTCCGTCGTCAGCCGGGAAATCATCCGGAAACTTGCTGGAACGGTGACGGTCTTTGCCTTCGATCAGGGAGAGGGCTTAAGTGAACACACGGCGCCTTTTGATGCGGTGGTCCATTTGCTGGAAGGTGAGGCTGAAATCACCATTGATAAAAAGAACTATTCGATGAAAGAAGGCGAAATGATCATTATGCCGGCCAATAAGACTCATGCGCTCAAAGCCGTAACGAAGTTTAAGATGCTGCTGGTCATGATTAAATAACCTATATTTTCCAGAGTGAAGGAAACATTTGAATAAAACAAAAATCAGGGGGGGAAACTATGAAGTTTAAAATTACGTCAAGTGTCGATTGGGTCGGAAAGATTGACTGGGAACTGCGCAAGTTTCACGGCGAGGAGTATTCCACACATCGCGGCACATCCTATAATTCCTATCTTGTGAAGGATGAAAAGATCGCACTGATTGATACGGTCTGGATGCCTTTCGCCAAAGAATTTGTCGAAAATCTGTCCAAGGAAATCGATCTGAATAAAATTGATTATGTGATTGCCAACCATGCGGAGATGGATCATTCGGGGGCTCTGCCGGAATTGATGCGGCGCATTCCCGATAAGCCTGTTTACTGTACGGCCAACGGTGTCAAATCGCTCAAAGGCCATTACCATCAGAACTGGAATTTTCAGGTGGTCAAAACCGGCGACAAGCTCAGCCTCGGTAAGAAGGACATGGTCTTCATCGAAGCGCCGATGCTGCATTGGCCGGATTCCATGATGACGTATCTCACCGGTGACGCGATCCTGTTTTCCAATGACGCGTTTGGCCAGCATATCGCGAGCGAACACATGTTCAATGATCTGGTGGTGCAATCGGAGCTTTTTGAGGAAGCGACTAAATATTACGCGAACATCCTCACGCCGTTTTCGCCGCTGGTGACAAAGAAAATAAACGAGGTGATCGCGCTGAACCTTCCGGTGAACGCCATTTGCCCTAGCCACGGCGTTATCTGGCGGGATAACCCATTGCAGATCGCCGAGAGGTATCTGCAATGGGCTGCGGATTACCAGGAAAATCAGATCACGATCATCTATGACACCATGTGGGACGGAACGAGGATCCTGGCGGAAACCATCGCCAAAGGCATCAAGCAAAATGACGACCAGGTGACGTTGAAACTCTATAATATTGCCCGCAGCGACATTAACGATGTGGTTACGGATGTTTTTAAATCGAAAATGATTTTACTGGGGTCGCCCACGATCAACAAAGGAATTCTCAACGCGATGGCGGCGTTGATCGACATGATTACCGGCCTTCGGTTTAAAAACAAAAAAGCCGCAGCGTTCGGTTGTTACGGTTGGAGCGGTGAAAGCGTGAAGGTTCTGAGCGAGCAGCTCGCCAAAGCCGGATTTGAATTGGTCAGCGATGGCCTGAAAACGATGTGGCAGCCCGGCGATGAAGAACTGGCAAGGGCTTTTGCGTTTGGGAAAGAGATTGTTGGTAAGGTTCAAGGTTAAGGGTTCATAGTTCAAAATTTTAAGGTCTAAGCTAAAGGGTGGAACCACTTCGTTTGTTCCACCCTTTTTTTGTGAGGTGTCTTTAAAGAATTGAGAATTTAATCCCGCTTAAGCGGGACGAGCGTTAATTCTCCGTAGCGAGCTCGCGAGGTGGTTGATTGGTTTATTTGATGCAGACTCGGCGAACTTGTTTGAAATCCGTCAAACCTCTTAGTGATTTTAAGATACCGTCCTGAAGCAGCGTCGTCATACCCTCGGACATAGCTTTGTTACGCATGACTTCAACCGTTTCGCGTTTTTGCACCAATCTTTTAATACTGTCGGTGGCCACTACAAGTTCGTGAATGCCCATTCTGCCTTTGTAGCCGGTTTTGTCGCATAAGTCGCATCCTTTTGGGCGGAAAAGTTTGAAATCATTATTATAGGCAATATTGAGCTTGGCGAAGGCCTCTTCGCCGTAACTATCCGCAATTTCGTCATATTCTTCTTTGTTGGGATGGTACGACTCTTTGCAGTTTTTACACAGAGTGCGCAGAAGACGCTGGGCAAGGATACCCAGCAGGGCGTCGGCGAAATTCAGTGGATCAATGCCCATATCCAACAGTCGGACGATAGTTTCCGGCGCGCTGTTGGTGTGCAGAGTGCTGAAAACCAGATGACCGGTCAGCGATGCTTCGACGCCGATCTTGGCGGTTTCAAAATCGCGCATTTCACCGACCATAATGATATCCGGGTCGGCGCGTAAGAATGAGCGCATGGCTGCTGCAAAATCAAAACCGATTTTGGGTTGTACTTGCACCTGGCGTAAACCGTATTGGGTAATTTCCACCGGGTCTTCGGCTGTCCAGATTTTTCTGTCCGGCCGGTTAATATGGTGGAGCGCTGCGTGCAACGTGGTTGTTTTACCAGAGCCTGTCGGGCCGACGACTAAAATCATGCCGTAGGGTTTGGCGATGATTTTGAGCAGTTCATCATAATTACGTTTCGATAGGCCCATATCTTCCAACGGCATGGTTTCGCCTTTGGCCAAAAGCCGCATGACGACATCTTCGACGCCACCTTGTGTGGGAATTGAGGCCACCCGGAGCTCCAGTTCTTCACCATTGGAACGTCGGAATTTAATTTTGCCGTCCTGGGGCAGTCTTTTAACGGTAATATCTAAATTGGACATAATCTTGACGCGGGAAATAATCGCGGCGCGGTAACTGAATGGAACCGTCTGGTAAACGGCGCAGTCGCCGTCAACACGGAAACGGATTTCCACATTTTTTTTACCGATATTCGGTTCAATATGAATATCGGATGCCCGGCGGGCATACGCATCGTTAATAATTTTATTAATGAGCTGCATGATCACGCTGTCGGATTCCGTGACCAAGTCGGAGCCTTCCTCATCATCGGAGCCTTTATCTTCATCATCCAGTTTGCCTAAAATCTCGGTAAAAGAATGTTCGTTGTCGGAGGAGCGAAAAAAGAGGTTAATAAATTTCAGGATATCTTCAGGCAAGGCAACGTCATATTTAATTTTATTTGGTTTCAGTAGATTTTCGATGGCGTCTCTTTTCAGGATATTGTTGGGATCATCGACAATCACATGAATGTAGCCGTCGATGATTTCCATCGGTACCCACAGTTCACGGCAGAGATAATCTTTTTTCAGATTTTTAATTAAATCGCCGGGGATAGTGAATTTGTCATTATAATCGAAAAACCGGCACCGGTAAAATTCTTCAAAAGAGTGACCGATATCATCCTTGGAAATCCTGTGCTTGCGCATCAGGTGCTGTTCAATAGATTCTTTATGCTCGTGCGCTCCCGCCCAAGCTTCTTCCATTTCTTTATCGTTGATTAAATCACGGGTGATCAGAAAATCGAAGCGTGTTTTACGGCGATGCGAGAATCGCTGCTGATTATAAAAGGCAACGCCCAAAACTTCGGCGATTTCCACTGCCAGTCCAACCTCTTCTTCAGTAAATTTACTGTCGCTTTTTTTTCTGTTGAGAATTTGGATAACGCCCATAAGCTGATCTTCATAAAAGATCGGGGCGGCAAGAATTTGTTTGGACCTGAATCCGGATTTTTCATCCCACCTGGAATCAAATTTCAGATCAGAGTCAATGGCCTTGAGTTCCGCCTGATTATAAGCATCGCTGATATTCATAATATTGCCTGTATTGGCCACATATCCGGCGATGCTTTGATTGCTGATTGGGACCCGAATTTCCTTAAGCTGCGAGCCTGCCAGGAACATGGAATAAATTTCATTACGAAGTTTATCGACGACGTAAATCGTGATGGAGTAAGCGTTAAATAAATTCAAGATGCCGTCTTTTAAGTCAATCAGTATTTGCGTAGTATTCTTCGCTGCATGGATTCGATTGGTAATATCCTGAAGGTTTTTACGTATTCGCAGCTTTTCATCCGTGCTGTCTATTGGATCGGGTTTAAACTTGAAACTCATCCGACAATTTCTCCATCTTCTTTTCTAAGCCGCAAACTAATATTATCTTAACAAGCACTTAAATGAATGTCAATGAAACCGACTCTCAAGTCATGCGCATTAAAATTAAAACCTATCATACCGGAATGCCCGTTGATCAGCCGGCGGTCACAATTTTTGAAAAATCGGCGATTTTGTGGAACAGCGCTGATATTTCAGACAAAAGCGATAGACGGTTGAAACGGATTTTCTCATCTTTATCCATGACCATAACATGCTCAAAAAAAGCATCCACAGGAGGACGCAGAGCAGCAAGTTTGTTCAATGCGGTGTTAAAATCTTTTTCAGCAATACCTTTTTCTACACGCAGTTTAATGTTTTCTAATGACGAAAATAATTTAATTTCCGCATCATGGGAAAGCAGATTGACATCAACCTGGGCTTCGCGAAAATCTTTTAATATATTATCAACTCGTTTGAAAGCGACTGAGATGAGTTCAAATTCCGG
>JANYAF010000010.1 GCA_025355175.1 Deltaproteobacteria bacterium
TATGCGGGTGTATCCTCGATAGGAGAAACGACGGTTAAAATATCTTTTAAAATAGTTATTTCAATGCCGATCCCGCCAAAACGCCCCTGCGTTTCCACTTCCAGTTCTTTATAAATTTCGGCGGTCATAAACGAGCTGTGGGGATCGAGGGACTTCATCATGCCGTTAATCGCACCCTGAATCAAGACGGAGGAATCCACATCATCAACGTAGTTTTTCTGCACCATATCCAAAACTTCATTGAATGTTTTAATCTCTTTGTAGATATTTTTGTCCCGCTCGGAAACCTTGCTGTCGGAATACGGCCCAAAAATAACAAAAAGGCCAAGGAGAATGATGACGAATAATGGCCATTTACCGGATATGTTTTTCATGCTCTGCCTCACGGGTAACAAGATATTTTGTTTTATATAAAGAAATGCCTTCAATGAATGGAATCATATACCATTACTCCAGTTATTTTCCATATATTTCGGTAATCAGGAAAGAAATATTCAGGATACTGTTGTGGACTGGATGTGTGAAAATCGGGAGGCATGTTCCCTACTCTATCGACCAAGTTGTCTGGCCTGCCGCATCCTTCAAAGTAATATTCTGTGAAGCCAGTTCCTGGCGGATATCGTCAGCCCGGCTCCAGTCTTTTCCTTCGCGGGCTTTTTGCCGCTCCAGAATCAGCGCTTCTATTTTGGAAACATCCAGGCCGCGCTTCCCGACTTCCATATCGCGGTCGATGCGGAAGAAGCTCTCCGGATCAGACTGAAAAACACCCAGCACATCGCCAAAATGCATAAATACACCTGCTGCAGTCTCCAGGATGACCTGCTTGGTTGATACGGGCATCTTCTTTTCCGCAGTCGTAACATTATTAATCAAACGGGCCGTGTCGAAAATATAACCCAGGGCCTGCGCTGTATTAAAATCATCGTCCAGCGCGGCGTTAAACTTTTCTTTTAATTCATTTAATTTATGAACATACTCCAATGGTGTAGGTAGAAGCTTTTCCTGTGCTTGCGGGGCTAACGCCCGCGTTTCTTTCATGAGTTGCAGGGCGGTATAGCAGCGAATAAGCGCCGTCCTGGCTTCCTTGAGCGACGCATCCGAATAATCCACGGGGCTTCGGTAATGGCTCTGAAGCATAAACAAGCGTAAGGCTTCCGGATGGTATTGTTTGATGATCTCCCGTATCGGAAAGATATTCCCCAGTGATTTAGACATCTTTTCCGCGTTGATCTTCACAAAACCATTGTGCATCCAGTAATTGGCCAAGGGTTTCCCCGTTGCCGCTTGAGATTGAGCAATTTCATTTTCGTGGTGCGGGAAAACTAAGTCTTCGCCGCCCCCATGAATGTCGAATGTCTCGCCCAGATAACGCCGGCTCATGGCCGAGCATTCAATGTGCCAGCCTGGCCTGCCTCTTCCCCACGGACTTTCCCAGAAAGGCTCGCCTTCCTTGCTCTTTTTCCATAGCACAAAATCCAGCGGATTTCTTTTCTTGTCGTTGACGTCCACGCGGGCGCCAGCCGTCATTTCATCCAGATGACGTCCCGACAATCCACCGTATGCAGGAAAATTATTCACCGCAAAAAATACATCGCCGTCCACTGAGTAGGCAATGCCTTTTTTCTCCAGCATTGAAATCAGAGCGATCATCTCCGCCATATGCTCGGTCGCCTTTGGCGTCACGGTAGGCGTCAGAACGTTGAGCGCGGCCATGTCTTCATTATGCAGTTTGATATACCGCTCGGCTATTTGAGCGATGCCGACACCTTCTTTATTTGCCCGATCAATGATCTTGTCGTCAATATCGGTAAAGTTTTTGACATACGTCACGTTGTAACCCCGCGCCTTTAAATGCCGGAAGGCCACGTCAAAAACCACCGCGGCGCGGGCATGACCGACATGGCAGACGTCGTATGCCGTAATGCCGCAAACATACATGCCGACAGCGCCCTCTTTAATCGGTTGAAGTGTTTCCTTTTGTCTTGTTCTGGTATTAAATATTTTTTGAGGCATGTTTTATTGCTTTCATCAGGGATAAAGCGGAGACATCTGCAAACCACCGTCTTCAGCCAGAGAACAGGCCAAATTCATGTTCTGCACGGCCTGTCCGGCAGCTCCTTTGATCAAATTGTCAATGGCGGAAATAATAATCACCCGGTTGGTCCGTGGATCAACAGCTAAACCGATATCACAGTAGTTTGATCCGCAAACGGACGAAATATTGGGATACGTCCCGGCAGGGCTTATTCGTACAAATTTTTCCGCAGCATAAGCGGATACATACAGCGAATGAAGCTCGGCAAGCGTTATGTCTTTCGTGAGCGTCGCGTAAACCGTGCTTAAGATACCCCTTTTCACCGGCAATAAATGCGGTGTGAAGGAAATAGCAAATTTCTCCCCGGCCAGCGTGTTGAGCTCCTGCTCAATTTCCGGCGTATGCCTGTGCTTGCCGACTTTATAGGCCTTAAATCCGCCGTCAACTTCGCAAAAAAGTGATCCCACGAGAGGGTCCCGCCCTGCGCCACTCACACCGGAAGCCGAATCGGCAATGATCGTGGAAACATCCAGTAGATTGTTTTTCAACGCGGGCATCAGACCCAGAATGATACTGGTCGGATAACAACCCGGATTGGCTATCAACCGGGATTTTTTGATCTCCTGCCGGTAAAGCTCAGGAAGCCCATAGACCGCCTGCCCGAAAAAATCGGCGCTATTGTGTTTGGCGTACCACTTTTCGTAAGTGGCCAGATCTCGCAGGCGATAGTCGGCGCTAAGATCGATCACTTTTTTACCCGCCTTGATAAAGACGGGAGCAATGTCCATGGAAACGCCGTGAGGAAGAGCCAGAAAAACAACATCGCAGAGTTTGGCAATCTCCTGGGGTGTTGCGTTTGAATAGGTCAGTGACGTTAAACCGGAAAGCGACGGAAACACGTCCGAAACCTTCACGCCGGCATAGCGCCTGGAGGTAACGGCCATCAATTCCACCTGCGGATGCCCGGATAAAATTCTGATGAGTTCCTGGCCAGTGTAACCGCTGGCCCCGAAAATCGCTGCTTTAATTTTCATAAAAACTCCAAAAAAAAGGGAGGCCTGAAAGCCCCCCTTGGATGATTAGCGTTTGGAGAATTGGAATTTCTTGCGGGCTCCCGGTTGTCCATATTTTTTTCTTTCAACGACGCGGGCGTCACGTGTTAAAAAACCTGCTTTTTTCAGTATGGGGCGCAACTCGGCGTCATATTCCAGAAGCGCTTTGGAAATGCCATGTTTGACAGCTCCCGCTTGTCCCGCGACACCACCGCCGCCGACATTGATATAAAAATCAAACTGATCGTTCTTGCCGGTGATATCCAGAGGCTGACGAATGATCATTTTCAGGCTGGGACGGGAAAAATATTCCTCATAATTTCTCTTGTTAACCACGATATTGCCACTACCTGCTTTCATATAGACGCGGGCAATAGCGCTCTTTCTCTTACCGGTTGCATAAAAACGTTGTGCTGTCATGACTTCTCCCATAAAAATATAATCAATTCTTCAGAGTTCCGGGGAATTAAACCGCTAATCCCTGTGGACACTGGGCTTCATGCGGATGCGCGTTGCCGCTGTAAACCTTTAGTTTCTTAAGCATTCTTCTGCCCAGATTATTCTTGGGCAACATGCCGGCCACGGCAATGCGAATTAAATTTTCCGGCTTTTCCGCCAGCATTTTACCGGCGGCCGTTTCTCTTAACCCTCCCGGATAACCGGAATAGGAATAATAAATTTTATCGGTAAGCTTTTTGCCGGTCAGGGCAATCTTTTCGGCATTCACCACCACGATAAAATCGCCGGTATCGACATGCGGCGTATAAATAGCTTTGTGCTTGCCCCGAAGGCGCAGGGCAATCTGGCTAGCCAACCTTCCTAATACTTTACCGGATGCATCGACCACGTACCAGTCTTGTTTTGTCTCTTCTGCCTTCGCTGAAAATGTTTTCATAATAAACCGCCACTTAGTTAAAAATTTAAAGACGTAAGTTATGCAATTCCCGTCTGTTTGTCAAGAAAAATATTTGAATCACAATATAATTGCCAATACCGGTCATGTCTGATGACCAAAACAATAAATATCATAAGCCGTGACAGACAAATACATCATTAAATTCCAAGCATACCTAATCCGGCCAAGGATATTTTCAGCATAATTCTTTCATCATCGTGTGTCTTGGTATAGGCCACTCCCACACCCCAGCATTGCTCCGTATAGACCAGCCCAACCGTATTTTCCACGGTCTGATTGTTAAACTGATCAAGCCGGATAGCGAATTGGCCGCTCAGGCGCTCGGTGATGACCGCTTTTAAGTCCATGTTAATCTCTTCGATGGAATCCCGCGTATAACGGTAACCGAACGTCAGCTTATCGCCGCGCCAGTCGCTGATACCCAGATCATAGTTCATTTCTTTCCAGCCGCTGTAGGGACTATATTTATTACGGACCGCAAAGGACAAATAAGAATGGGGCTTCAGATCAAGCTCCATCCCTATCTCCGACATGGGTCGCCTATCCCCGGTGGAGCCTGCCATCTCTTTTTTAGCTTCGTTAATGTCATAGACCTGAAACAGCTTGAAGCGGAATAATTCCAGATAATTGCCCATCCCGGTTTTGTCTTTGACCCGGGCGGTAACCGTATTGGTAAGAGACCAGGCCAACGCGTTTTGTTCGGTTAAGACATTTGTATTATCGATATTAAAAGACGTGAACGGATCGAGCAACGAACTTATCTTCGGCAAATAATCGGGAATGTTGTCTTGCCGGACACCGGGCGTATAGGAATAAAGAACTTCGGGTTTGATTTCATGCCGGACTTTGTCCCAGTTCAGAATGCTGAAATCGAAAACGCGGGAAAGTCGACTGCTGACCGTTAGGCCGGCATTATAAATCGTGCGGCTGCCGCTTCTATTTTCGGAATCAGCCGCATTGTCTTCACGGTTCCAATAGATTTCCCGCACAGTGAGTTGCGGGGTGATCTTCGCATAGCTGGAAATGTTAAAAGGCAGTGAAATCGTCGGCGAAAGATCAACGTAGTGTCCCCTGGATCCTTCGCCCCGGTAAAAATAGTCATAATGACCAGCAAATTCAAAATACACAGGCGTGGAAAAAAGCGGCTGTTTGATGCCGGTCAAAACGATCTCCGGATACTGCTGCATGGTCCGGTCATTATTGCTCACCGCAAAATCATCCATTGAGCTGACGCGCGCCATCACATTATAGTTATTCCATCCTTTGAACACACGCGCCGATGATTCAAGGAAACGCAGGGACTCATTCCCTTGAAAAGGAATTTTCCGAAACGGGTCTTCCTCCGAACCGGCATAATGAGTCAAATAATAGTTATGAGCATTAAAATCACGAAAATACCACGCATCGGAAACACGACGCAAATCCGTCCGGACATAAAATTGCGAATCAAAATTCGTCTGATGATTGGCCATGAAAGACCAACGCTTGTGCATATCCTGCCAGTCGCGGCTTAACGTGTTGCCGATGGTTTCCGTAACGTGTTTGTTGTCTTCCATGTAGTCGCCATAGAGCGTGCCAAAAGACTTGCTGCCAGCGAAATACCGGAATTCCGCGCCTTCTTTAAATCCTCTTTTTTCGATGTAACGCGAATAAAATGTCGCGTCCATTTGGGGATTAATCGCCCAGAAAAAAGGTATCTCGACATCCACACCGTCTTTATCCCTGGAGTAGGCAAGATAAGGAAAAAGTAATCCTGTCTGGCGCTTGGTTTTCGCGGGAAACGCGATGAGGGGGGTATAGATTACCGGCACGCCTTTGGTCATCAAGCGGGCATTCTTCAACCAGCCATATCCTTCAACGGTCACTTTCATCTCCGATCCAGCCAGTTGCCAATCGGGATTATCGCCGTCACAGGTAGTGGCCAAAGGCTTTTCGATACGATAGCTACTCTCGCCGGTTTTCTCGATCTTGTCCCCTTTTATGTAGAAATGATTGCGCGCGTAAAAGGCTTTGGCGTTATAGGCCACACCGGTTTTATCCTGCACATTAACAACTATTTTATCGCCCGCGAGCAAATCCTCCGCCATCTTCAAAAATGCACCGCCCTCGGCCGTCGCAAGATTATTCTTTCGATCAAACTTGACGTTGGCGGCGGTTAAGACACCATCGCCATACGTTATGACGACATTGCCCTCAGCCGAGTAAACATCGCGTTCGTTATCGTAGGACAGTTTATCCGCTTCGATTTTTACCGGTGCGTCAGCGGGCACTTTAATATCCTGAGCAAAAATATTGCTGCTCACGCACAGGACAAAGATCGCCCCCGCTACCATTCCGATATGTTGTCTCAATCTGATCGGCAAATTCATCAACCTTGTTTATAATTCTTGAATCATAACGGGAATTATCATGACTGTTCCATGTTCCTTACGCTTCACGCTTCACACTCTTGTCTGCGCTTCGTCCCTTACCACAAGAACGCATTTGATGAAATGTCTGTTTTACCTCCCCGGCAAGATAAAGCGAACCACAAGCTAAGATCAAATCGTTTTCATCGGCGTATTGGAGCGCCTGCCGAACGGATGCAGTTACACTGTCGGATATCAGGGCAGGATAACCGAGACTCTCCAGGAATGCCGCCAGCACCGTTGGCGGCACAGCGCGCTTCGTCTTTAACAGCGGCAAAAATATCTGATGAGCCAGCGGCGCTATCTTGCGCATCATCCGGCGATAATCCTTATCGGTCAGAGCGCTGAAGATTAGGATCAGCCGACGGCCGGAGAAATCCTTTCCCAATGCGCGGCAAAGCGATACGATGCCCGCCGGATTGTGCGCGCCATCCAGCAGGAACAGCGGGCTTGGCCGCAGGACTTCCAGTCTTGCCTCCCATCGGGTTTGCGCCAGTCCCTTCTGAACAGCCTGATCATCAATCCGGTAACCCTTCTTCCCCAAAATTTCAATGGCTGCCAGGGCCAGGGCTGCATTGGACAACTGATGCGGCCCCCGCAGAGGCATGGTAAGTTGGTTAATTTTACGGTTTTGTCCTTCATACGATATTGACTCGTCCTGATGGATTTTCATTTTAAAATCAATACCGAGACGCAGAAGCCCAGCCTGCTGTTTGTGACATATCCCGTCAAAAACATCGATAACTTTTCTTTGTGTCGCGGCAGTGACACAGACCCCGTTTTTTTTGATGATCCCGGCTTTTTCACGGGCAATCGCTTCCAGCGTTTTACCCAGATAAGCCGTATGCTCCAACGCGATATTGGTGATCACCGAAACCAGCGGCTGACAGATATTGGTTGCATCCAGCCTGCCGCCTAAGCCCACTTCCAGAACGGCAATATCCACTTTCCGGCGGGAAAAATAAAGAAAAGCGGCAGCCGTCAAACACTCAAAATAAGTAACCAGCTGCATGGTGTGATCTTTGATCTCAGCAATCAGCCCTCCCAGGTCCGTGCGGGATATTTTTATTCCATTGATGACGATTCTTTCACGAATATCGATCAGATGCGGCGATGTATAGAGACCTACTTTTAAACCTGCTTGCTGCAGAATCGAAGCCAGCATGGCGGCGGTGGATCCCTTGCCGTTGGTGCCGGCAATTAAAACCGAATGAAATGAGTTCTGCGGATTCCCCATCCGGGACAATAATTCATTGATCGCCTCCAAGCCAAAACGCATCACGTCGATATTCAGACCGGAAAGATAGGCGCTGGGATTAAATTTATTCATGGGATTGCCGGGTAATTATATTCGAATGACCTGACCATCTTCAATGATACGGATTTTCTTATCCCGGATTGCGGCGACTTCTCGGCGAATTGCCTCGGCGTACTGGGACTTCATGTGATAAAGATAAATCTCCGGTTTTGCGTCTTTCAATTTTTTCAGCTCCGCCACGAGTGTCACCGGCGTGAGGTGCCCGGTTTTATCCGCGATACTTTGCCTGCTGCCGGGCAGGGACGTTTCTACGAAGATCGCCCGCAACCCCTTCACGGTCCTGGCGACTTTCCAGACATCCTCTGTGGGCCCCGTGTCGCCGAGGAACAGAACCGCCTTGCCTTTCGATTCCATCATGTATCCCATGGTTTCCACGGTGTGATGAACACCCATCGCCCGCACCTGCCAATCGCCCAATATTTTTTTTCTGCCGGGCGTGAGAATCTCAAACTTAATCAGTGGCGCTTTGGCGCTGGGAATTTTGGAAAAATCCGGCCAGATAACATTATTGAACAGATGGCGACGAATATTTTCAATAATCCCCCGGCTGCTACAGACAATCAGCGGTCTTTCCCGTTTCGCATGATAAAGATTATCCACAAGAAACATGATGTCGCGCACATGATCCAGATGGGCGTGTGTTACAAATATGTAATCAATGCGGAGTTGTTCCTCCATTGTCAACACGGGCGTGACAGTCCCCGCATCGATTAAGATATTTTTTTCAAGAAGGAAACTTGTTGTATTGTGATAAGGCAGTTGTGACCCGTGGCAACCCAATACCCGTATCTTCATGTAGAGCTCCTCGACGTCTATGATACTGGAATAATCGAGAATGAGGATACCATACCTTCGGCAGGCAGGCAATGATTTTGTAACGTCCGGCATCAGAAAGGAGATAGGCCAAAGGCAAACTTACCTTTTTAGTTTCCACTTTTTATTTTGCGGCGGGATCTGAGCCCCCTCTTAAAAGGCCCTCATTTTTCCCACTGAGGAGGGGCTCCATTTTCAACGCCAGAAGGGTAATATCATCGGCGGGATTGGAACCTGCGGCAAATTGGTGCACGGCCGCTATGATCTTTTCCACCACACTCCGCGCCGATATCCTGTTAGTCCCGTCAAGGACATGCAGGAGGCGCGCTTCGGTAAAGAAGTCCTTTTGTCTGTTCATAGCCTCGGTCACGCCGTCCGTATAGAGCACCAAGGTGTCGCCAGGCTCAAGACGTAGCTTCCCTTCTTCATAATTCATATCATCCATGACGCCCAAAGGAACGTTGGCTGTGACCTTAAGGAAAGAAACGGAACCGTCGGTCTTCACAATAACCGGAGGATTGTGGCCGGCATTGAGATACGTGACGTCACCGGTCATTATATCCAGAAATCCACAGAAAGCCGTCACAAACATGGAGGCATCATTCCCCTCACAGAGTGTTTTGTTGACATTGGATACAATCCGTCCCAATCCCACATCACCCGGCTGCATCTTGGCCTTCATCACCGTTCTGGTAACGGCCATGAACAGCGCGGCTGGAACACCTTTACCCGAAACATCGCCAATCATGAAAAAAAAACGGTTGTCTCCCACAAAATAAAAGTCGTACAAATCGCCCCCTACTTCCTTGGCCGGTTCCAGCGCTGCATATAAGGAGAATTCCTCTCTTACCGGCACGGGTGGAAAGGTCTTGGGGACAAGGCTCATTTGAATCTCACGGGCCACGCTGAGTTCGCCCTCCATCATGAGCTTGGCCTTTTCCAGAGAGCGTTCCTTAAGCAGGTTGATCATGATGTATCCATAGATGCCAATTCCGATGGCATTGGCGGCAACGATAGGAAAAACGGTGCTCTTCACGAGAGTAATGGCCTGTTCCCGTGGTTGGCTGATGGCAATGACGATGGCCATGTGGACGAGTTCCACGCAGATCATGAACAGGACGGCCCGACCAATGCCCAGAAATCTGTTGCGTCTCAACAGATACAAAGCGCCTCCCGCCAGACCGGCCATTATGGGCGCGATCCCACAGGCGAACGCCGTAAAGCCACCCTGTAAATAGCGGTGAATGCCACCAATGATGCCCGCACCCAAACCGACCAGGGGGCCCGCCAAAAGACCGGCGACGGCCGGTCCCAGATCACGGATACTGGCGATGCCGCCAAGGATTGGAAAACCTCCCAATGTTCCGTAGATGGAGAATATCCCAAAGATAAGAACCATGAGGAGTTGGTCCTTCCATGTCATACTCTTGTCCAGAACACGATTGAACAGCGGGCTACGGGTTATAAAATAAGCGACGACTATGATAACCGCAACACTGTTGATGAGTGATAAAAGGGTTGGGATAAACGATTGCATAACCTTTCCTTCTCTGGTTTATCAATGCTTTACAATTTGCAGTATAATGAGTTCCGGGATGCTTGGCAATTTCTTTTAGGCTACAGCTATGATTGGTTGCATACGGACGGTTTATTCTCGCGACGCGGCGATCTCGAAGCACCAGAGATTGCCGCGTCGCTTGCAATAACGCGTTACGTTTCTACTGAAACACAGGTGACTATGAAGCACGCAAAACACACAACATCAGTTAGTGAGTGTGTCACAGCCTATTCATTCATCGCGTATTCGCCATTTAAGGTAAATACATATTTATTCCAAACCCTGTTATATTGGTCATCGTCTCCCTGTGACTTGATCAGCATGATGTCCTTGCAGTAGGCACGCTGTTCATCCTTGGTGGTGTGCGTGCCATAGATTTGCAGGGCAAAGCGGGCAAAGTCGCGCACCATGAAATCAAAGATCTGGTTGACAATATCCGGATCAACCTTATCAAATTTGGCCTGTTCCAGAATCAGCTGCCCATAGACCACGATGGAGAACATCTCGCCCAACGGCAGAGAAAAGATGGGATCCATATCCTGGGCCTTGTCCGGACCGGCTTTCTCCAGCAATGCCTTGAATAGATTGATCTGCTGAATAAAGATGGCCACATTCGGCAGCTGCTTATTGGCTTCGAAAACCGGCTTATAGTCGTGGAATTGAACGGTCCCCAAGCCCTTTGTCGGCCCTTGGTTGAACAGGAAGAGATCGTCTTTGGTAGAAAAATCCTGCGCCACCGGTTTATATTCTGCGGGGTTAAAGAAGAAATTCTTCATGAACTTACGAATGAGCTGAACATTCACATGGACCGTGCCTTCCAGCTTGGAAGGCCCGCGAATGTCTGAAGCGCCGAGGGAGAAATAGGTATCCTTTTCGAATCCCTTGGCGGCAATCACTTCCCAGAGCAGGTTGACTACTTCTTCGGCCTGCGTCGTCACTTTCATCTTGCTGGTGGGATTGTAGAGAAGATAACGACGGTCATTGGCGTTGGCGCTGCGGAAATAGTCCGTGGAGCGACGTTGGTAGAGTTTCATTCCCACGATCCTAAGCCAGGCGTCCATAAAATTTTTCTTCACATGCGGCATGTCCGTAACGTGAACGCCGTAGAGTATACGATTTGCCGCATGGGTAATGGCTTCATAAAAACTATGTTCGGCCACGCCGATGGATGCCGGGCCAATATTGAACTTACCGACGTTCACGGTGTTGAGCGAAGAATCCCAGGCATGCGATCCCCGCGAAAGAATATCGTCCGCGGTGATGGGATAATCATGAAGCGCGAAGTTCGAAACATATTCCTGATGGGAAATGACATTCTTCTTCAGTTCGTAGGCCTTGTTGCGGTAGTTGGTGACAAAGAAGGTGTAGTCGTCGGTACCATCTTTAATCTTACCCAGCGTGGAGACCATTTCCGCCTCGTTGCCGTTGCCGATATAGTATTTTTCTCCATTGGCTACCCAGGTGCCGTCAGTCTTGGGCGTCAGAGTGGTTTCCGTTGAGTAAATATCCGCGCCATGTGTTTTTTCGGACAGACCAAAGGCAAAGATCGCACCTTTCTTGAGCAATTCTGCCGCCTTTTTCTTGGCCTTTTCATTCGGACTCATCCAGATGGGGCCAAGCCCAAGAATACTGACCTGAAAACAGTACCAGTAACCCAACCCGTAAAAGGCCAGAAGCTCACTATATTCACTGTTACGGGCTGTGTCCCAACGGCAGTCGGGATCACTTCCGCCGTATTGGCTGGGAGTAAGAAGCTTCGCAAAGATCTGCTCTTTGGCAATAAAATCAACGAACTCCCTATACCAGACCTTTTTGTTGTATTCTTCGGTAATCCTGGTTTTGCCCATCTTCTCGAAGAAGGTGATCGTTTTGCTCATGATAACCTTTGAACCTTCATCGGCCATGAGACTCTGATACTTTTTCGGCTGTAGCAAATAATTCATTTGACACTCCTTTCAGGTAAATACAATCATTTTCATATTGTCGTCAGGACAATATCCTATAATTTTCAAGAGGGACTTTACGACATTTTCAAGAAAAGAGCTACTGCGAAAATCGGACATAGCGGTTGTCGCTTATTGCAGATTTCCGACTCAACTGCCGTTCAGAATTATTTCTTTTGCCTGAAACGACTAAGTTCCTTAAACAGCCAATCACGGCTGTTGATGGCCGGTTGGCCTGGACAATGAAGTGTATAGGGTTTTCCGGAGATCTCGCTTTTCGTCGCGCTATACATAATGAATTCTTCAGTGCTATGAATTTTGTCTTTGAAATACGCAAACTTTTTCTGCATGTGGACCGCCGCTTCCGTGCCCGAATATTTCGTGCCGTTTCTTTCATACCTGCAGTCGGTTTTTTCGACGTATTGCAGCAAATGATTAATTTCAGATTGTTGTACATCCGCCGCAAAGCACAGGCTGGAAAACATCAGTATCAAGATGGCCAAGACAATTTTTATAGCATTATTTCGATTCATGATTTCTCCTTCATCAAACTGAGCCACGTATGCCGCTCCAGGAAAGATCCGGGGACATTTTGTTCCATCTCTTCGAAGAGCGCAAAAGGAGTGGCGAAGGTCATGAAATGGGGATCACCCAGTTGCTTGCGGACATAGATGCGGGCGGATAGATCGGTGAGGCCCACAACGGCACGAGGCTTGGTCGATTTGGCCTCGCGGTAAGGGTAAATACCGATGGTCTGGCAACCGGCGGCATAAGGGATAATTACGTTTTCATTGTTGCCGCGTCCATAATTGGCCAGCACGACCAGTGCGGACAGCTGATCGGGATTAGCAAAGAAAATGACCGTCTGAGGTTTTTCTTTGAGAGGATCGATATCGGCCAGCGGTTTGAACACAACAAACGCCTCCGGAATGTCCGTCATGGGCAGCGTCTTGAGAAACTTGTGGACCAGATGAGGGCTTTTGATGTAGCACTCGCCGTGCAAAAAATTCTCGTGGTTTTCTTTGGTCATGAAAGGTTTGATCTGTTCGGCCAGCTCTGGTCCGCCCGGACGCCCGGCATTTCCCGAGGAGAGAAAGTGACAAAATCCTTCTTCGCCGCCGGGGAAATTTTTATACTGGTTACCGAATCCCAGTCCCACACCGCCTCCGATACAGCCGAATGTCCTAACATCGGCAACTGCGGCTTTTCCTTTGGCGGCATGAGCAGCCAGCCACATCACGCAGCCCCACTTGCCTTCTGAAAACTGCATGGCGTCGGCCGGTTTTTCATGGGACCACAGCAAGGCCACCGGCTGGTGTTGAAGTTGAATGGCTTGGGCGATTGAACTTTTCATATTGGACCTTATAATTTTTGTATCGGGAAAAATAAAGATACTTTTGTGCCGCGTCCCAACTGGCTTTCGATTTCCATTTTGCCGCCATGCGCAAGCATCAAGTGCTTGACAATCGACAGGCCAAGGCCCGTGCCGCCCAGATCGCGTGAACGCGTTTTATCCACACGATAAAATCGTTCACCTAACCGCTGGATTTCTTCCCGGGGAATGCCCGTTCCGGTATCGGCAATTATTACAACAATACTTCCGTTTTTTTCTTCACCACTAATTGTTACGCTGCCTCCCTCGGGGGTAAACTTCACGGCGTTATCCAAGACATTGACAAAGACCTGGTTTAGCCGGTCGCGGTCTCCCCTCACAGGCAACATCTTTTCCGGCACATGATTCTCGATGCGAATGTTTTTGACCGCCGCTTTAGCTTCCAGAAGAGGAATTACACCGCTGATAACATCTGGGAGATATACATCCTCAAAAAGGAATTTTACCTCACCCAGTTCAATCCTGGAGATGGTCATCAGGTCTTCCACGAGACGGTTAAGCCTTTGTGCCTGCTTGAGCATAATATCGACAAAGCGTTGCGCATCCTCTACTTGATGGATCGCGCCCGATTGAAGCGTTTCCAGATAACCGATAATGGCTGTCAGCGGCGTGCGGATTTCATGCGTCACATTCGCAATAAAGTCCGTGCGAATCCTTTCCAGTTTCTTCAGACGGGTAACGTCATGAAAAACAACCATGCCCTTTTCTTCGCCGGGATACCCGTGAACTTTGGAAATACTGACGCTCATGATCACCGGATCGATCTTCCCCAGCGTAATCTCACTGGATACTGTATCTTGCGATTGCTTGAACTTCTGAAACACTTTCTGTAATTCCACATTGCGAAATGCTTCCATCAACGTCTTGCCGACAATATCGCCATACTGACCGGTAAGGATGTTCGCCAGCGACGGGCTAACAAATTCAATTTTCTCATCAGCATTCAATATTAAAACGCCCTCGTTAATGCTGGTCAAAGCGGTCATGAGTTTGCTTTTTTCTTCGTTGGCCAGGCGGATCTTGTTTTGTAGTTCATCGACAAGATAGTTGATATTGTTTGCCAGTTTTTTCGTTTCATCAGAAGTATGCAAAATAATATTTCCCGAAGTCTCGCCCAAGCGAAGCCTTTCGGTAAATTTTTCCATCGCCCGAATCGGCGCGGCCAGTCGATAAGAAATGTAAAGCGCAACCAGCAGGGAAATAATCGCCACGATACAAATGGCCAACAATATCTTCTGATATACTTTTTCAACCAGAGACTGCACATCGTGCAGAGGGCGCGCCAGCCGAACATAACCGGTGGTCTGCGTTTTTGTTTTAATCGGGACAGCAACATAGAGCATATCCACACGCAGCGACTGACTGAACCGGATGGACTTGCCCTTGCCTCGCAATCGGGCTTCCTGTATCTCCGGACGGCTGAAGTGATTTTCCAGTTGGGCGATCTCTTTTTCCGAATCGGCAAAAACCTTACCCTGCGCGTCGACCAGTGTCACTCGGGCGCCGGATATCTTGGCAATTTGACGCAACTGATCAGACATCTCCTGCGCCGAACTGAGATCAATCAGTTCGGCATAGGTTAACAGCTCTCCTTCAATCTTGTCGGTCATAACTTTTCGAATCTCGTCCTTGATAAAAATGTTCAGAACAAGAAAGGAAAAAAAGATAATGACAAGATAGGAGATAAATATCTTTAAAAACAGATTGCGCTTCACACCGGCTCCTTATTCATGCAAGGGACATGTCTGATGGCGAACGCATTCACCGGTAACCATATATGTGACCATATCTGCAATGCCCTTGGCATGATCGGCAATGCGCTCCAGATTTTTGGAAACCTGCATGATCAAGAGCGATCTATGAATCGATTTGGAATCCTCCATCATGAACGTCAACAACTCGCGGGAAATCTGCTCATTTAAATCATCGACAACCTGCTCCGTATAGCGAACGTTTTCAGCCATATGCAGATCATTACGAATAAAACTGTCCAGGGATTCCTTAATCATCGAGCCCACCAGATCAGTCATCCGGGGCAGATCAATATAAGGTTTGAGTTGCGGCTCTTCGTTCAAAAGCAGGGCCTTTTCGGCAATATTCACCGCCATGTCGCCGATCCTTTCCAGATGGCCGGTAATTTTAATCGCCGTGGTGATAAACCGCAAATCAATCGCCGTGGGTTGCCTGAGCGCCAGTATCTTGATGCACCGCTCTTCCAGGTCCGTATCCAGGTTGTCAATTTCATTGTCCTCTTTGATAACTTTATGAGCAATATCTGAATTTCTATCAGACAGAGACGTCATCGCCTGCTGAATGGCCTTTTCGGTCAGGGCACCCAGATAGATCAGACCGTTCTTGATTTCCTGCAATTCTTTTTCGTAGTGTGAACTGGTGTGTCTTTTTTCTTCCATCGTTAGTCCTCCAGTTAATGCATCAACCGAATCTTCCTGTTATATAGTCTTCCGTTTGTTTCACATCGGGTTTGGTAAAAATTTTCTCCGTCTTGTTATACTCGACCAGATTTCCGATATAAAAGAAAGCGGTTTCATCGGAGATACGCGCCGCTTGTTGCATGTTATGAGTCACAATGATGATGGTATAATCTCTCTTCAGTTCCTCAATTAATTCTTCAATCTTAGCGGTGGAAATGGGATCGAGCGCAGAGGTCGGTTCATCCATCAACAAGATATCCGGTTTCATCGCCAGCGCGCGCGCAATGCAGAGCCGTTGCTGCTGGCCACCGGAAAGATTCATGGCGGATTTATTCAAAATATCTTTGACCTCTTCCCATAAAACAGCCTGCTTCAGGCTTCGTTCCACAAGCGTGTCCAGGTCGCCGGCATTCACGCCGGTCAGTTTCGGACCATAGGCGATATTGTTATAAATCGTTTTCGGAAAGGGATTGGGCTTCTGAAACACCATGCCTATCTTGCGGCGGATTTCCACCGGATCGATATCGGGCGCATAGATATTTTTCTCTTCAAAAAGAATTTCCCCTTCAACTCTTGTCCCGTCAATCAAATCATTCATCCGGTTCAGGAGCCTAAGCAGTGTAGACTTGCCGCAGCCGGAGGGGCCAATCAGCGCCGTCACTTTATTTTTTCCGAACGTCATGGATATGTCCGTCAGGGCGCGGCTCTGACCATAATAGAAATTCACGTCTTTGAGCTTAATAATTATATTGCTTTCCATCCCTACCACCTTTTATTTCTTCTCATGTAACTCCGAACAACAATCGCCACAAGATCGATTCCCAGGACGACCACCACTAAAACGAGCACCGTTCCGAACTGGATGGGGCGCGTGGCTTCAATATTGGTTCCCGCCGTTGCCAGAACATAGATGTGGTAAGGCAGAGCCATCACCTCATCAAAAACTGAGCCGGGCAGTTTGGCAGTGAAATAAGCAGCGGCGGTGAACATGATCGGCGCCGTCTCCCCGGCGGCGCGGCCGATACCCAGAATAGATCCGGTCAGAATGCCCGGCAATGCGTTGGGCAGAACAATCCGATAAGTCGTCTGCCATTTGGAGACACCCAGAGACAGAGAGGCTTCACGAAAAGTCTGCGGCACGGATTTGAGGGCTTCTTCCGACGCGCCGATGATCGTCGGTAAAATCAGAAATCCCAGTGTCAAAGAGCCAGACAGAATACTCGATCCGAATTTCAGAAAAATGACAAAGAAACCCAATCCAAATAAGCCGAAAACAACCGATGGAACACCGGCCAGGCAGTTGATGCCCACTTTCAGGAAACGAATGATCCTACCCTGCTTGGCGTATTCCGTCAGATAAATGGCCGACGCGATACCCAAGGGCAAGCCAATCGCGATAGCACCGACGGTCAGATAGATCGTTCCCAAAATGGCCGGCATAATGCCGCCTTTCGTCATGGAATCCGTAGGGGGCTTGGTGATGAAATCCCAACTGATTGCGCCGATGCCATTATATACAATATAAAAAATGATCCCACCCAGGGCCAATGTAATGATCAATGCCGACGCGCGCACCAGACCAAAAAAAACGTGCTGTTTGAGATAACGCCACTTCATTGAACTATTATTAAATGTATTCATGCCTCTTCCGCCTAAAGCGTCCCGGACCCGATCTGCCGGAATTTGTGTGAAACATAATCGGCAACCAGATTAAAAAATAATGTCAGGAAAAACAAAACGATGCCGATGGCGAAAAGCGCCTGATAGTGACCACTACGGAAAGGCGCTTCGCCCATTTCCGAAGCGATGCTGGCCGGCATCGGTCGAACCGAGTCAAACAGGCTCTCGGGAATAGCGGCTGCGCCGCCGGCTACCATCAAAACAACCATCGTCTCGCCGATGGCTCTGGCCATGCCCAGCATCACCGCAGTGGAAATGCCAGACATCGCCGCAGGCAAAATCACCTGGACAATGGTTTCAAATTTGGTCGCGCCCAGCGCATAAGATGCTTCCTTGAATTCCCGCGGCACGGCATACAGGGCATCCTCGGAAATACTGGATATCGTCGGAATCGCCATGAGGGCTAGAATCACCGAAGCATTGATGATATTCAGGCCTGTGGGCAGATCAAACGTATCCTGCAACCAGGGCGCAACGATAACCATCCCGAAGAAACCCAGGACAACAGAAGGCAGGCCGGCTAAAAGTTCGATGACAGACTTGAGGATCTCCTTAATCGCCTGAGGAGCAATTTCCGAAATATAAATAGCGGCCATCACACCCAGTGGCACAGCAATCAAGGTCGCGAGCAGCGTGACTATCAAAGAGCCGATGATCAGCGGGAAAATACCGAAGGACGGCGGATCATAGGTGGGATACCATTCCATCCCAAAAATAAAATCTTTGATGGAAACTTTACCGAATATCGGCAGGCCTTCCCGGAAAAGGGAAAACACGATCAGCCCCAGAACAATGATCGAAACCAGGGCAAAAAGAAAAAATATATATTTGATGATAATTTCTTTGGTTTGACGATTCATGCTTACCCTATAAAACAGAGACCGGATCAGGCCTTTCAATCAACTTATGGTTTCTCTTTAAATAAAAACGGCTCCCCGCGATTTATATAATATTTACATCCGCAGCGAAACCATTTTTTAGACAAACCCTGACTATTTTTTCTTACCCGCTTTCTTCACTTCGACCAGGGGCACAAATCCTTCTTTAGCCACGATTTTCTGCCCTTCGGCCGATTTCACGAACTTAATGTATTTCGCCACATCGCCTGTTGGCTCGCCGTTGGTATACATGTAAAGCTCACGGGAGAAGGGGTATTCTTTGGACATCGCCGTCTGAATGGATGCGGTTATACCATTGACTTGCAGGGGCTTTACACTTTTATTGACATACCCGATGCCCAGATAAGCAATAGCATAACGATTTTTTGCCACTGCGGTTACGAGAGCACCGTTGGAAGCCAACATTTGCGCTCTGGGTGTAACCTTGGCTTTCTTCATAACGAAATGATCCCAGGATTCGAAGGTGCCGGATGAAGAGTCGCGTGAGATAACCACGATCTTTAAATCTTCGCCACCCACTTCTTTCCAATTGGTGATTTTTCCCTGGTAAATCTGGCTTAACTGATCAATGGACAGATTTGTAATTTTGTTTTTGGGATTTACGACAGGAATAATCGCGTCGAAGGCCACAACATGAGCAACGGGTTTGACACCCTTCGTTTCAGCCAGAGCAATTTCTTCCTTCTTGATTTCGCGCGATGAGTTGGCAATGTCGGTTGTTTTATCGATTAACGCTTTGACACCTTCCCCGGACCCACCGCCGGATAAAGACATCTGCACGCCGGGATTGGCTTTCATATAGGCCTCCAATGTACCCTGCGCCACCGGCAGAACCGTGGTCGATCCCTTGATGACAATGGATTCACCGGCGACGGCCACCCCCGCCATGAAACACAACATTAAAAACCATAAGGCTGCTTTCTTAATAATATTGAACATATGATCCTCCTCAATTTTAATTTTGCGTAATATACAACTCAAATGTTACAACATGATGACAAACCGATGAATCAACGGAAACAATATGGCAAAGGGGACATTCGTAATGACTACCATGCAGCAGTCGTATCCAGAAGAAAACTATGATCAAAAATCATAGTTGTTATACATTCAGAATAACTGCAAAAGCAAGAGTGAATTTGCTTGAAAAGCCCCGGAAACTAAATATTTTTTCCTATGATTTGGATGTCTATGGAAGAGCAGGTAACACTACTTTTGCCGGCATAATTGAAGGCAACAACCCATAAAGCCCCCAGAAACATTATTAATCCCGGATTCCACAACGACAGGAGACCAGCCACCAGATTCGGTATGGCGACATATGGTTTCGTATCCAGCAGCGCAATCATGATGGCATACCCCATAGCCAGCAACGTCATGATCTGATATATGGAAATGCGGCCATTGCCCCTGTGATCAGCCCGCAGAAATTCGGAAACAAAGCGCCAGTTCTGCGTTATCAACAGCGTGACTATTAATGCCGCCGCAGCAAAGCCTTTATTAAAAAGGTAAAAACTCAAAAGTCCGGTCCCCGCGAAAATGACGGCGGTCAGCGCCTGAATCGGAACAACCGCGTGGCCTTCGAGTTGTCCGGCATAGGCAATTTTTTTGGTTCTTCCCCAAAAAACAAAATTCCATCGACGGAAGATTTTTCTGATGAAAGGATCACAATCAATCAGCGGTTTCCCGTAACAGCAACCAAAGCTGATACAAGCCAACCGTCCTATGCCTTCACCGAAGGCATAGGCAATCATCATTGCCGCCATGGTCTCTATCATGGGCACATGAAACGTCTGCCACTTACCCAAAGTCATATTTACAAGCAGGATGATCCACGGCGCTATGATAATGCCGACGAAGGAAGCGGCCCCCACGGAAAATGTGTGAGGCTTCTTTTCCACCCACCGGGCAATGAAACGAGAAGCCCACATGCAAATAAACAAGACCGGCAGGACAACGGACAGAGCGCCCCATAGCGGAATACCCAGAGAACCGATCATGATCAGGAACATTACAACGGCAAACACATAAGCCAAAGCATTAAAAAACCCGTAATAGGTTAAATTGATGCCAATCCAGATTCCATCGGAACCTTTTCGCACGGGCAGACAGGCAATAATCTGCCAGCTTTCCCCAGGAAGAGTTCTAAAAGCCCAGAAGAATAACAGGGAAATCAAACCGGAAAGAATCAGAATAAAGATTTCATTAAACATGATTATAGGAGATTCCTTTCATGGCCCATTGTCTGTTTTTTCGTTTATGATTGATCTCCTTTTCCTCCTGGCATTCCGTACATAATCTGCTCATGGGTTCGATGCTGAGTCTTTTTTCATGAATCATCCTGCCGCAATGATCACAAATGCCGAACAAACCCCTGTCGATGCGCAGGATGGTTTCCTTGACATCCAGCATTAATTCCCTTTCTCTGTCCCGGCAGACTAACTCAACAAACTTATTGGAATCAATTGCCGCCTGGTCAAAAGAATCGGCAAAGTTGCCCTCGGCATCTTTCATTTTAGATATGGTATTGTCCGCGTTTGACCGAAGTTCTTCCATTTTTTGAACCAAAGTACTCCTGATAAGCTGGATTCTTCTTTGCCGCATCGTAGTGACCTCCGTTTCATGCCTGAATATTTTTAATTGTATCCGGATGGTTGCAGGAACTGGCAATATAGGATCTGACTTTGACCTCCGTTTCGACCAGAGATTTCCCAAAGCCCTGGCTGAAAATGCTTTCAGCGTCCGGATAAAACATGTTCGCTGCAATATCATCCGCAAACCGTACTCTTTCTTTTTGAAATATCAGCACGACTGTGCTGCTGCCGGGACGAAACAGGCTCTTAGGTATGCCTTTTTTGACAAACATACCCGTGCCGACAGAAACAGGATTGTCGTATTTTTTTTCACTGTAACACTGAACGATATCGCCAATCATCAGCGCCACGACTTCAATCATCGCCACCAGGCCAGCCTTTGTCCCGCCTTCCACATCCGCGTTAATGATCGTGACAATGCGCTTATTTTTGGAATAAGGCGTCACTACGGAAACAACAGCATTAGGGTTACAGGCGTGATAGGTTCCCTGGATTTGATAAAAGTCGATTATTTTTCCAGCAACCGGCATATGATTGTAGTGATACTTCTCCGGCGTAAGCCGGAAAACCGCAAAGTCACCCCTCTGAAATGCCGCAAGCCAAGAACGTTTATCCGGACCAAACATCTCCTCATAATCAAAAAACTTATCCTTGATAAACAACCCCGATTCTTCCTGAAATGATCCCAAAAGCATTCTGGAATCAGCGGGTGATACAACGGCACAGGGATCATTGGGCATCGGGCGGCATTCCCCATAACGAATTTTTCTTTCAAATATTCTTCTCAAGGAGTTCAGATTTTCCGGGGCATCCAGGCATTCTCCCGGATCAATATTCAATTGTTGATGGATATCCAAATAATTATTCATGCGTTTGGATAGAATTCCGTCATAGTTCATATGACCCAGCACACTGGAAATTCTGGCGCTGGTCAGCCTGCGAAAAAGCCAGGATGACTGTTCCCGGATGCGGGAATAGAGAAATTGTACGGCCTGGTGCTTGTCTCCGATAACAACCGTCTGCATTTCCGATTCGCTTCCGGCAGTCGTATCCGTCGGCGCAAAAGGAAGGGACCCGGGATTCAAACCTAACCGATCATGCTTAACGCCGATTATTTCCGATATCACCCGAATCGACTTGGGTGCAAGATGCACCCCTCTTACCGGATCATTTTGTCCAGCCAAATTTCCTCTACTCAAGCGTCATCTCCTTCTCATTGATTCTTCCAGCTTTCGTAAAGGATGATACGTTTTTAATGTTTCACTATTATGAAGGAATAAAGATATTTTGAATAAACAAATGGATTTTGTCCTGCGCAAATATACAGGATCAAAGTTGTTTGGAGATATCCATGAGGCCTGATGAATAAAACGCTGATTTATTTGACTTCCGCAAATTTATAACCGAATCCACGGACGGTCACAATGTAGCGGGGATTTTCCATATCTTTCTCGATCTGGCTGCGCAGGCGGCGGATATGGACATCAACGGCGCGGTCGGTGATAAACGTGTCGTCGCCCCAGACATGATCCAGAATCTGATCTCTCGAATAAACCCGACCGGGGTTGCGGGACAGGAAAAAAAGAAGTTTCAGTTCCGTGGGGCTCAACGTGACCGGTCTGCCCTCCACCGTCACCGAGCAGGACGCATAATTAATGGCCAGCCCGCTAAATTCGAAGGTTTCCCTGGCCGTCGTCTTATTTCCTTCCTGGAAGCGCCTCAGAATCGTTCTCACCCGGGCCATGAGCTCTTTCACGCTGAAGGGCTTGGTAATGTAATCATCGGCGCCGATTTCCAGCCCGATAATCTTATCCACCTCATCGGACTTTGCCGTCAGCATAATAATCGGCAGATGAGCAATCTCCGGATTGGCGCGAATGGCCCGGCAGATGTCCAGACCATTCATATGGGGAAGCATTAAATCCAGAATAAGGAGATCGGGTTTTTGTGTTTTAACGGTTTTGAGAACGTCTCCGCCATCGTAAGCCTTGATCGTGGTGAATCCTTCTTTCTCCAGATTATAAGCCACCAGATCCGCAATATCTTGTTCATCATCCACGATTAGTATTTTTGCCACGTTCACAATCCAATTTAAAGATCATTTCCCAGAAATCATCGACAACGGCATTTTGAACTGCTATCCTTCAAAATGATGCATTACGATCATTAGTCAGCTATAATTTTAAATACTTCATCGCCGGGGCGCACACGGTCTGACACCTTCAAGCCGATGGAATCACCAGCAACAGCTCTCTGCACCGATTTATTATCCACTTCCATGGATTGGACAACATCTATAAACTCCGTGGTATGGCCGGAAAATTTAATGCTGTCACCGACCTGCAATTCACCTTCTGTTATATGTACCGCAGCAACTGAAGGCTTTGCAAAAAATTTAACCACTTCACCGATTTTTTTCTCTGCCATAAAGAATCCTCCATACACTAAATTGCACTGCGCTTGGTATGATGCGAACAAATTATAGCCATCCTTGAGATGGTCAACCTGATTGAATCTGGACTATCATTCCAGTTTTTTAATTAAATACATTTTTTGTCTTTAAAAAACAATCACAAAAAAAGGCAGGGTTTTCACCCTGCCTTTTTAATGGTTCAATATGGCTCACTATTCCGCTGCTTTAGTTTTTGCTTTTGCCTTCGGCTTTGCCTTTTCTTTCTTTTTCTCATCAGGGATATATTCCAGAATGGAAACAGGTGCGTTGTCGCCGAAGCGGTATCCCACTTTGATAATACGAGTATAACCGCCAGCGCGATTGCGGAATCGATCGGTCAACTCTCCGAAAAGTTTGCCGACCATGTCTTTATCCCGGACAATCGATAACGCTTGACGCCGCGCGTGAAGATCGCCTTTTTTACCAAGTGTGATCATCTTATCTGCCAGTTTACGTACTTCCTTGGCCATTGTATCCGTCGTCCGAATACTTTCATGTTTTATAATCGATGTCACCATATTGCGAAACATGGCTTCCCGATGGCTGGACGTCCGTCCTAATTTTCTGCCCGCCTTACCATGATACATTGCTAAATTTTCCTTTCCTGACTGTCAAATCCTGATAATTGATCAAATCCCGCTTTGTGCGCCATGTCACTTGATTCATGTCGCTGTCTTTTACGGATTGATATCCAGCTTCATTCCAAAAACAAGGCCATATTCGTTGAGAATATCCTTTATTTCGGAGAGTGACTTGCGGCCGAAATTCTTTGTTTTGAGCATATCCGCTTCTGTCTTCTGCACCAATTCCCCAATCGTGTTTATCCCCGCATTTTTCAGGCAATTGGCTGAACGAACGGAAAGTTCCAGATCTTCAACGGACCTCGTCAGAATTTCGTTAACATTTCCTTTTTCATCTTCCTTTTCCGGCAAAATCTCTTCGTCAACTTCTTCGAAATTTATAAAAACATCCAGTTGCTGTTTTAAGATTTTAGCTGCATAAGCCATGGCATCGCCCGGATTCAGACTACCGTCGGTCCAAACCTCCATCACTAATTTGTCGTAATCCGTGATTTGGCCGACACGGGCGTGCGACACCACATAGTTCACTTTTTTGACCGGCGAATAAATAGCGTCAATATTAACGGTTCCTTCCGGCTGATCGGGTTCCAATTCCTTCCTGGCAGCCGTATATCCTTTACCCATCTTCACGACCATTTCGGCCTTAAAAGTGCCACCACCGGACATGGTTGCTATATAATGATCAGGGTTTAAAACCTCAATCGTTCCATCCGTGACAATATCTCCCGCGGTCACGACACCGGCGCTGGTCACATTAAACCTCACGACTTTTGTATCCGCCACCCCCAGTTTAAAGCGAACACCCTTCAGATTCAAAATAACATCTGTGACGTCTTCCTTGATTCCAGGAATCGTAGAAAACTCATGTAAGACACCGTCAATTTTTATGGAAGTAATCGCCGCGCCCTGAATGGAGGATAAAAGTACCCTTCTTAACGCATTGCCCAGCGTTACTCCAAACCCTCTTTCCAAAGGCTGAATTGTAAATTCTCCATAGAACCGCGTATGCGTTGCTTCATCAACGTCAACACGTTTGGGACGAATCAAACTCGACCAGTTTCTCTGCATAATCAAACCCACCCTCTAGCTGGTTTACTAAATATTTTATTTGCTTACTTCGAATAAAGTTCTACAATAAGCTGTTCCTGTACCGGCATCGTCAAATCTTCACGAACCGGCAGCATTTTAATGGTCGCTTTAAAGTTATCTTTATCCAATCCCAGCCAATGTGGCACACCGCGTCTCGCGACCGTTTCCATTGCTTCGAGTATCCGATTAATCTTACGAGAGCCTTCTTTAATGGTGACTTCATCACCAGCTTTCAGCAGGTACGAAGGAATATTGACCGCTTTGCCGTTAATCAGAAAATGGCTGTGGCTTATCAACTGTCTTGCCTCAACTCTCGAATTGGCAAAACCAAGGCGAAAGACCATGTTGTCCAGTCTGCGTTCCAGAAGCACCAGCAAATTCGTACCCGTGATGCCCTTTTGCCGATCGGCTTTTTCAAAGTAGCCGTGAAACTGTTTTTCTAAAAGCCCATACATTCTTTTGAGCTTTTGTTTTTCGCGCAACTGGGTGCCATAGTCCGATTGCTGTTTCTTATGGGACTGACCATGATCTCCCGGAGCAAAGCCCCTTCTTTCAAAGGCACATTTCTCCGAATAACAACGATCGCCCTTCAAAAAAAGCTTCAAGCCCTCCCGGCGACACAACCTGCATGAGGAATCCGTATATCTTGCCAAAAAAACGCCTCCCTTTAGTCTTAAATCATTCTAAAAATATTTATCTTATACCCTGCGCCGCTTCGGCGGTCTGCAACCGTTATGCGGAACAGGCGTGACGTCGCGTATCATGGTAATGGTCAATCCGGCCAGCTGCAAAGAACGCAATGCCGACTCCCGTCCGGCGCCCGGACCTTTGATGTAAACTTGAACCCGTCGCATGCCCTGGTCTTTGGCTTTGCGCACCGCGTCTTCCGCAGCCATCTGTGCGGCAAAAGGCGTACTCTTGCGTGAACCCTTGAAACCCTGTAATCCTGATGATGACCAGGAAATGACGTTGCCGGTCATGTCCGTAATCGTAATTATGGTATTATTGAAAGTGGATTGAATGTGGGCAACCCCTTCCGTAATATTTTTCTTTTCTTTTTTCTTACCTGTTTTTCTGACTGCTTTCGCCATTTCTCCTCCGGTCGAAAATTAATTCCAGCTACTTTTTCTTACCTGCGATTGCCCTTCTCGGACCTTTTCTTGTTCTTCCGTTGGTGTGTGTCCTCTGTCCTCTAACCGGAAGTCCTTTACGGTGGCGTAAGCCACGGTAAGCGCCAATGTCCATTAAGCGTTTAATGGCCATGGAGATTTCCCGGCGCAGATCGCCCTCGACCTTACCCTCTTTATCGATGATGCCTCTGATCGCCGATATTTCGGAGTCGGCAAGTTCGTCAGTTTTTGTATCCGGGCTAACACCCGAATCTTTCAGGATCTGCTTTGCCCTTGTCTTGCCGATACCATAAATATAAGTTAAAGCAACTTCCATTCTCTTATTTTTCGGTAAATCAACACCTGAAATTCGTGCCACCTATAACCTCCTGAAATGTTTAAAACTAGCCCTGACGCTGCTTATGTTTCGGGTTTTCACAAATAACACGCAAAACACCCTTGCGTTTAACAATTTTGCACTTCTCGCATATTTTTTTCACTGACGATCTAACTTTCACGCTTCTAACTCCTTATCCTCGGTAAAAAAATATTTTTACTTCGTCCTGTAAGTGATCCGTCCCCGAGTCAAATCATATGGGGATAGTTCCACCGTCACTTTGTCCCCCGGCAATATTTTAATAAAATGCATTCTCATTTTGCCGGATATGTGCGCCAAAACCTTATGCCCGTTTTCCAGCTCCACCCGAAACATAGCATTCGGCAGGGGCTCGAGAACCCGACCTTCAACTTCTATTGCTTCCTCTTTGGCCATATATTTATACTATTTCACTCTGCCGCTTAAATTAAGAAATCAATCAATTTAATTTACTTAATATCTCCGGCCCGTTATCAGTGATTGCCACCGAATGCTCAAAATGAGCCGATAAACTCCCATCCGCTGTAATCACCGTCCAACCATCTAATAGGATCTTTACTTTATATTTCCCTGCATTTACCATCGGTTCGATGGCCAGAATCATCCCTTTTTTCAGTTCGATTCCTCGTCCTTTTTTCCCAAAATTAGGAATCTGCGGGTCTTCGTGTAAACTTTTACCAACACCGTGACCGACAAAATCCCTGACAATGGAATAACCCGCTGCTTCTACTGTTTCCTGAACCGCCGCCGAGATATCTCCAAGGCGGTTTCCAGCACAGACCTGGTTTATTGCCGAATATAAACTCTGCTCAGTTACCTGCATCAGATTAGCCGCCTGCTCGTCAATCTTGCCGACAGGAAGCGTTATCGCCGCATCGCCATAAAGGCCTTGATGATAAATGCCAAAATCAAGTCCTATAATATCGCCTTCAACTAAAATCCGATTCGAAGGCATCCCATGAACCACTTCCTCATTAACTGAGGTGCAAAGCGAAAAGGGGTAACCTCGATAACCTTTAAACGCCGGTTTTGCTCCTCTTTTTTCGGCAACACCTTCAGCTATTTTATCCAACTCCCTGGTCGTCACACCCGGTTTTACTTTCTCGCGAAGGACACTCAATACTTCTGCAACAATACGGTTACTTGCTCTGGCTTTATCGATTTCATCCGGTTGCTTCAGAATGACCATGAGCCCCAAACCTTAAAATAATATTTTTTATCGCCTGCGAGCAATGTGTCCCTTTTTCATAAACCCTTCATATTGACGGGTTAGTAAATGCGATTCAATTTGGCTCGCCGTATCCATCGCCACGCCGACAACAATCAGAAGTGAAGTGCCGCCGAAATAAAAAGGCGTATTTAATTGAGAAATCAATACACTTGGCAATACACAAATAATGGAAACATAGACAGCCCCGCTAAAAGTCAATCTTTCCAGAATTTCTTCGATATATTCTGCAGTCTTTTTACCGGGTCTAATTCCCGGAACATAGCCGCCATATTTTTTCATATTTTCCGCCATATCATCCGGCTTAATTGTGACGGCCGTATAGAAGAAACAGAAGAAGAAGATTAACGCTACAAAAAGAACTTCATATCCAACCTGTCCTGGTTTTAAAAGTCCGGCAACGGTCTGCATCCAACCCTGCGGCGCAAAATTAGCGATGGTCGCAGGGAACATGATTACCGATGATGCAAAAATAGGCGGAATAACACCGGCAGAATTAATCTTGAGCGGCAAATGGGTTGTCTGCCCGCCGTACATTTTTCTGCCCACGATTCTCTTTGCATATTGCACCGGAATTCTTCTTTGCGCCGCTTCCACATAGACGATCGCTCCAATCACGGCGATCATAAATACCGCTAATAATGCTAAAATTATAAAGTGTAATTCTCCGGACGAATATAAACTCCAGGTACTGCCGATTGCCCTGGGTATATTACACACAATGCCCGAAAAAATAATCAGAGATATTCCGTTGCCGATACCCTTTTCAGTAATGGTCTCGCCCAACCACATTAAAAATGCGGTGCCTGAAGTCAGCGTGATAATGGTCATTAATATAAAAGACCATCCGGCATTTAAAACAATAGGCGCACCTGTTGGACTGGCCATTTGCTGCAATCCCCAAGCAATGCCGAATCCCTGAACGATACTCAGTCCAACGGTGCCATAGCGAGTGTATTGCGTAATCTTCCTACGTCCATTTTCGCCTTCTTTGGAAAGCTTTTCCAAGTGAGGAATGGCGACGGTCAGCAGGTTGATGATAATCGACGATGTAATGTAGGGCATGATACCCAAAGCGAAAATCGAAAATGTGCTCAGCGCGCCGCCGGCAAATAAATCCATCAATCCCAGCATAGACCCTCTGGCTTGGTCAAAAAACGCCAGCAACGCCGTATTGTCAATTCCGGGAGTTGGAATGAACACACCAACACGGTAAACCGCCAGAAGAAGCATGGTAAACAAGATTCTTCTCTGCAATTCAGGTATTTTAGAAACGCCGCCTAATCCCTCTAGCAAGTCACATTACCTCTTCAACAGATCCGCCTGCGGCGGTTATTTTTGTTTTCGCGGCTGCACTGATCTTAGCTATTTTGACCGTCACCGGAAAATCAATATTGCCTTTGGCCAGGATCTTAATACCGTCACCCTTCTTCTTGACAAGTCCGCTTGCTAAAATTGCCGCTTCATCAATGACGGAACCCTTTTCAAATTTACGACATAAATCCATCAGATTCACAGCAACATAACTTTCTCTAAAGGGATTTCTAAAACCTCTTTTCGGCAGTCTCCGGGACATGGGCATTTGACCGCCTTCAAAACCATCCCGTGTATAACCGCCCGAACGGGCGTTCTGTCCCTTATGACCCTTACCGGATGTCCCCCCGTGGCCGGACGCGTCACCACGGCCGACTCTTTTTCTTTTCTTTGTCGCTCCGGCGGGCGCTTTCAGAGAACTTAAATCCATAACTTACTCCTTTGACTCTTCCATAGAAACGAGGTGGATCACTTTATTAATCATGCCGCGAATCTCCGGGGTATCCACCAGAGTCACCGTACTGTTTAATTTTTTCAATCCCAAGCCGCGTATAATCTTTCTTTGCTTTTCCGGCCGGGTAATTACACTTTTCACCATTTTAATTTTTAACATTTTGCCCACTGTATAAACACCCTCGTCATTTTTTTATTTGCCTCTCTGAGCGGCAATTTCCGCCGGATCTTTCAACTGACAAAGCCCTTGTACGGTAGCCTTGACCAGATTGTGCGGATTGTGTGAACCTAAGCATTTTGTCAAAATATTATGAACGCCGGCAACCTCCAAAACGGCTCTTACTGCACCGCCGGCAATTAAGCCCGTTCCTTCCGATGCCGGTTTCAACAATACTTTACCCGCACCGAATTTTCCAAGAACTTCATAAGGGATTGTTTTATTGGCTACCGCAACTTTAACCATGTTCTTCTTGGCCATTTCCATCCCCTTGCGGATCGCTTCGGGAACTTCATGCGCTTTGCCCAAACCAGCTCCGATCGAACCCTTGCCGTCACCGACAACTACGATCGCACTGAAACGAAACCGCCTTCCTCCCTTAACGACTTTTGCCGTACGATTAATGGCAATCACTCTGTCGAGGAGCTCCACATCTTTCATTTCTTTCTTATCCAACGATTCTTCCCTTATCATGAATTCTATACACTAAGCTTGGTTTAAAATTTAAGACCATTTTCCCGCGCAGCATCAGCTAAAGCTTTCACGCGGCCGTGATAGAGAAATCTTCCTCTATCAAAAACGACTTTTTCCACGCCCAAGGCCTGCAACCGCGTTGCAATCAACTTGCCCACTTCCTTGGCCACATCAACTTTCTTGATACCCTTGAATTTACCGGCCAGTTCTTTGCTCAAAGTAGAAGCTGTTGCAACGGTTGTTGCCTGAGCGTCGTTGATGACCTGAGCGTAGATGTGTTTATCCGAACGGAAAACAGAAAGACGCGGCCGCTCCGATGTTCCCGCAAGCTTGCCTCTCACTCTCTTCTCTCTTTTATCTCTGATTTTTAGTGTCTTTTTGGAAGCCAATGTTCCACCTCTTTAAGGCAATATAATTTTTTTAATCTTAATTTAAG
>JANYAF010000103.1 GCA_025355175.1 Deltaproteobacteria bacterium
TTGGGCAATTTGGCAATGAGAAAAGCATTACGGAATACGTGAAGAAGCAAGGACGGGAAAAGGAATATAAGAAATTGCATAGTCAGCAGCTCGAGTTGTTCGGTTTTGATACCCCGTAGCTTGCTGCGGGGTAGTTCATTAAAAATCTTTTCTAATGGAAAATCTGGGTTAATATATCTATGGTTTCATAAATTACCTTAAATCACGAATCAGACCACTTTTACTCATCAGAAGGTAGTCATGGTTTTCTATTCCCTATTGGTATGGACTTTCCGCAATTTTTTGTTGACATCACCGCCCCTTTCTCCGCTACAACATGCTCGAATGTGGATGAATGTGCCAGCCTGCTCTTTATTTCAAGATGCCCTATGCTAGTGTAGTGCCTGGTAAATAACCTGCCTTATGAATCGTAAAATAGCGGCACAAAATGGCTCATAAGATGTAAATAGGCCATTTTTAGCCCTAATCTTATGTAGAAGTGTAATAAAACACTACACTAGCGGATTTGAGGGCAATTTATCTTTTTCTTCTGAACATACCTCCCTTTTTTCATCTTCACTGAAAACTATTTTCTCAACTCGGCTGGTGTTCTGTAATTCTTTGGATCATAGAATTTCTTCATAGCTGCCTCATCTTCCGTACTGGATGCCGAAATAAATGCTATTTTGCCATCTTTCTGGAATTGGGCATGCAGCAGGTAAAAACGACCCGGTAATGTCTTATAGGGTTCTTTCGGATCTACCCTCATGGTTGAGTGATAGAATGGTTTGATTTTTTGGGTCTGATACTTCATCTTTCCAAGCGAATAGACTGTCTCAGCATCTTCCATACCTTTGATCAGATCTGCAATTTTAGAAGTTCCCTTTGCCTTTTCAACGGCCGCCTTGAAATGGTAGACATCGGCGTAAGCAAGATGCACATGAAGCTGCATGGGGATGTTACGGCTCTTAGCTTTCTTGGCTAGGGGAATGGTCTTGGGTGTTATTGCAAGCGTGTCCAGATCCGTAAAAATGGACATCATGCCCAGTGCCTTGCCGCCCGTCATTTTCCAGAAATCCGACGTCATGGCAACTCCCCCGTCGAAGCAGACGGGAATATTCCTGGCCGATGAGTCAACCCATTGTTTGGTAAAGGATTCAGTATCGGTAAACCAGGAGCTCATGTAAAAAATGAGATCGGCTTTGGAGTCTGCAACCTGCTGGAGGATTGGGAGGTACATGGTTCCACGTGGTTTTACCGCCTTGCTGTAAACCACTTCCAGGCCGCATTCCTTGGCCAGTTGCTCCCAGGGAGGGAGGTTCATGCTGGGGATTCCCTTTCTGAACTCCGATGTCCAGGCCAGATCTTCCCACAAAATAGCCAGTTTTTTTGCCTTCAGTACTTTCTGAAAGTAGGTTGTAAAATAATATTTGATATGAGCCCAATAAGCGGCCTCCGGTTGCCAATCCCGGAAACAGTGATCGTATTTTGGGGCCTGGTCGATAATCCGAGCCGTTAATTCGGAGCCCGCAGGGCCGTTGAATTGAAGAATATGCGGATATTCCTTGAACAGCATGCCTGATGCCTCCTGAACCGCCAGGCAAATTTCCGTCCTTCCCTCTACAGAAATGAATGTTGCTTTGTCTTCTATAAGCAGCTTTCTTGCCGCTTCGACGGAAAGAGACACATCACCTTTCCCGTCCATTATCACATATTTCACGGGGCGACCCAGGATACCGCCGGCGGCATTAATCTCTTCAACGGCCATTTTCTGGATGTCCATGCAAGGTTTCGTGCCGGGTGAAGAGACATTCCCGACGTAGCCAAGGACGATGGGGCCTCCCTTTGGTTGGGCAAGACCTGTGGAGGGTAAATTCAGAAATGACAAGAATGCAAATACTAGAACTACTTTTGCGATAAAACCGAACCTTAAGCGTTGATTCATCATATTGCCTCCCGATAAAAAACGTTAAGCTCCAATTGAGACCTGTTGCAAATTTTCCGGATAAGACCTCAGGTGCAACCCCGTTTTAACCTTCAACACCACGCCATCAGTGAACCCGTTGTGTTTTTAGAACTCAACATGGCGCTCGGATGCACCATCGACCATCCGCTTCAGCCTTTTCAAATATCGTTTTTCTTACATCACCCCCTTTGTTATTGCAGGATCCAGTTTGTGCCATACTCCATGCTTTTGGAATTTGTTTTAGGTCTAGTAGAGCTTCATTTCTCGATACGTCGAGTTTATATTTGTTTTCCACTTTTACAATCTGGTTTTCCAGAGGTGTCACATTAGTTTAACCATTTATTTCACAAGTGTACAAAAACCGGAATAACCATATCGCCTGCTTAGTCCGCTTCCGTATCCGCGATGGTCATTTCGGCCGGAACGTCCGGCATGACTTCCACCGCTTTTAATTTACCGGCCAGCGTCCGCGTCTTTTTCTGCGCGTCGTCCACGGAGCTTGCGGCTTGGTCCAGTCTTTTGCGCACGGCATCGAGCGAATCGCCGAACCGGCCGAACGCTGCTTTCACCTCGCCCAACACTTTCCACACTTCGCCGGACCGCTTCTGAATCGCCAGCGTGCGGAAACCCATTTGCAGGCTATTGAGAAACGCGGCAAACGTCGAGGGGCCGGAAATCACAATACGGTATTCGCGCTGCAGATGCGAAACCAGCGCCGTGCGGCGAATCACTTCGGCGTAAAGCCCCTCGGACGGCAGAAACATGATGCCGAAATCTGTGGTTTTGGGAGGAGCAAGATATTTTTGCGATATGTCCTTGGCCGCCTTTTTGATGCTATTCTCCAACTGCCTGACGGCATCTTCCGCTCCGGACGCGTCGGCTTTTTCCTGCGCCTCCATCAGCCGGGAGTAGTCTTCCACCGGAAATTTCGCATCCACCGGAATCAGCACGAAATCGGAGGGTGAATCGCCCTGGCCGGGAAGCTTGATGGCAAATTCGACAAAATCGCTCCCCTCCTCCTGTATTTTGACATTCTTTAAATATTGCTCCGGAGACAAAATCTCTTCCAGAAGCGCGCCCAGTTGGACCTCCCCCCAGGTGCCGCGCGACTTGACGTTGGTGAGCACTTTTTTCAAATCTCCCACGCCCGTGGCCAGCGTGCGCATATCGCCCAGACCCTGATGGACCTGCTCCAGCCGTTCGGATACCTGCTTGAAAGATTCGCCCAGGCGCTTCTCCAGCGTGCCCTGCAATTTTTCATCAACGGTTTCACGCATGCGGTCGAGCTGGCGTGTATTGTCCTCCTGGATTTGTTTGAGTTTCTCGTCAATGACCAGACGGATATCATCCATCTTTTTTTCATTGGTCGCGGTAAGGATGGACAGTTGCCTGCCAAAGCTCTCCATCTGATCGTTTTGCATTTTGGCGATGTCGGCCATGCGCGTCTGGACGGAATCGCCGAAGGATTTCAGTGATCCCGCCAATTCCGCTCTTTCCTGCTGAGCCTGCAACTGCGTCTCTGCGCGCAACCGGGCAATTTCATCGCGGACTGAACGATCTGTTCTTTCCTGCGCGTCTTGCAGCGCATTCAGTTCGCCGGCAAGAGGCGTCCAATCAACGGAGCTTCGCTTCAACTGCCAGATCTGCAGCACGACAATGATCAGCAGAAATATAAAAATGATGTAAGATAATATTTCCATTTAATCCATTAATTATCAAATATCGTTCAGAAAAGGTGGCTGAATATAATGGCCAAAATCTTAAAATGTCAAGCAAAATAAGGGATTGTAAAAAAACATGAAATGTCGGGGCATCTTTTGATACGGCTATGGCGATCGATATTATCTGTAATGATGGGATATTTTTCTTTTGACTGAAACCGTCGCGTGTTATGGTTAGAAAAATCTTGACAGCAAAAGAAGAGCGGAATGATTTTCAGAACGCTTTGTGCGGGTTTACTGATTTATCCTGATCAGTCTAAGGGAGGGGCGTCATGAAAGAAAAGAAAGATTCTAATATCAGTCGCCGGTCATTTCTTAAAATCAGCGCCGGCGCTGCGGCTTTGGCCGGCGTGCCGTTTCCGAAAACGGCATCCACACGGACGGAGGAACAATTATCAACCCTTATTGATTTAAATCTGTGCGACGGCTGCGTTGATCGTAAGGTACCTGCCTGTGTAAGTGCCTGCAAGGCCATCAACAAAGATAAGATTCCACCTGTGGTGAAAAACATCCCGGAACCCTGGCCGCGCAAAACCATCGAAGACTGGTCGAAAAAGCAGCAAGTTACCAATCGCTTGACGCCCTACAACTTCATTTATGTTCATAACGCCCAGATTGACGGGAAAACCATTTTTGTGCCCCGCCGCTGCATGCATTGCGACAATCCCGCCTGCGCGACCATTTGTCCTTTTTCGGCCAATCACAAGGAAAAGAACGGCGCGGTTGTCATCGAGCAGAATCAGTGTTTTGGCGGCGCGAAATGCAAGGATGTCTGCCCCTGGGAAATTCCCCAGCGTCAGTCCGGCGTTGGCATCTATCTTCATGTCGTGCCGGGCTTAATGGGCAATGGCGTGATGTACAAATGCGACTTGTGTAATGAGCGCCTGAAGGAAGGGAAATTGCCTGGTTGCGTCGAAGCTTGTCCCCGTCAGGCATTGCTCATCGGAGAACGCCGAGAAATTGAAAAAATAGCTGACGAGCGAGCCCGCGCAATGAATGGTTTTATCTACGGCAAAACCGAAAACGGCGGGACATCAACATTGTACGTTTCGCCCGTATCATTTGAACAGATCAACAAAACGATGGAGAAAAAACCGGGGCAGCCGGATATGAAACCAGACGTCGTAAGAAGGATGGCGACCACCGATCCTCTGGGAAAGGCGGTTCTGGCCGCACCCCTCCTGGGGCTTGCCGTGGCGGGTGTCGCAGGCGCTCACAACTGGTTTACACGCCGCAAGAAATTGGTGAAGAGGGAGGAAGAAAACAATGACTGAAAAAATCCTCGCCAAGAAGAATCTCGTTGTCCGTCACAGCGCGCTTGAGTTGATCGAACATTGGGCTATCGCCATCTCCGGCCTCGTCCTGCTTTTTACCGGAATCTTCGAACTGCCGGTCGCCAAGCGCTACTATATCATCACGGTTCCCGGCCTGGGCTGGTCGGCTGACTTTATCACATCCCTGTATCTGCATTACGCGGCGGCCCTTGTTTTTACGGCGGTGGGCGTGTTTCACCTGATTTATCACGGTTTGCTCGGCGAAAAAGGGTTGATGCCACAAAAAGGCGATTTTGCAAAATCCATTACCGTCATCAAAAGTTTTATCGGCCTTGGCAAGGAACCGCCCATGCACAAATATCTGCCGGAGCAGCGCCTGGCTTACGTGGGCATGGCTTTTATTATCCTAATGCTGATTCTTTCCGGACTGGTCAAAACCTATAAAAATATCTACGCGCCGGATATGTCCCATACGGTTTTGCTTTGGGCCACCTGGATTCACAATATCTTTTTCACTTTATTTTTCCTTTCTTTCCTGGCGCACATGGCAGCAATTGCCCTCCGGCCCAACTGGCCGATGGTGCGCGGCATCTTCACGGGAAAAGTACGTCTGGATTACGCCCGGCACCGCCATGCGCTGTGGATGATCGAGCTGGAAAAGGTTGATGTAGTCCCGGAATTGAAACCTGCGGAATCAGCCTCTCCGGCAATAAGCGTAGCTGAGGAAACTGCACCGGAAAAACCGGCACCTCCAATTCAGGAGCAAGAAATTCGATCAATGATTGAGGACAGCGCAAAGGAAGAAAATACTTCGCCATTGAAGCATCAGGATGAATGACATGACCCGGGCTAATCCAGGCACTCCGGTTAAGGCTGCGACGTATCGAGGATTTCCCATTTTTCGCACTCGTAATACTCGATTTGCAAAAGTCTTTCAGGATACCGCCCGCAATTGAAGTATCGCCAGTAAAACGAACCGTAGCTTCGGCATCGGTTCGTTTCGGTATCAAGAAGAGGGCAAAATCTCTGGGTACAACATTGCGTACAGCCATTGCAGGCGCCCGTATCTTTCGGCCATGTGGCACGAACACGCACCCGTGACAAATCCGCGGCCATCATGGGCGGCGCCGCGAGCGGAATCGCAAACATGTTGCGGTAATCAGGATCCCGTATCCATTCGAGAACCATTTTCCAGCCGCAGGCGGTAATGGCGTAAAAATGCCGGTAGTGTTTAAAACAATTCAGGTCATTAAAAAAATACCAGGAATACAGCGGGCCCAGAAGAAAACCCAGAATGTTTCCCGTGGCCGTGGCCGCCAGTGCCGCAATAATAAAAACAAGTCTGGCGATCGCCCATTTTAATCTCTCCGGGTCATATTCCCCGAAGCTTGCTTCGAATAGATTTGTATGAGATGCTTTTTATGTGAGCGAATATATTCATAAGAGCCATAATGTATCCGTCTTATTGTATCATCTGGTATGTCCAGCGAAGTATC
>JANYAF010000022.1 GCA_025355175.1 Deltaproteobacteria bacterium
TCGATGAGTTTTCCATCGATGCTGATGCTTTTGCCGATTTTCGTAATGCTTCCCCAGACCACATAGTCGGATTTCAATTGCCGGCCGATGCTTTGAACATCTGTCAGATTTAGTTCTTTTGCCCCTGATTTATTAAGAACATCTTGAACAACATCTTTGCGCGTTACTTCAATTTTATCGGCAACCGAGATACGGTTCACCAACATATCGTTGATTCCCTGGCGAACATATTCGATATTGTCTGCGCTATGCAGCGAAAAAGGCAAAACCGTTACCGTATATTTTTCTTTGGCCCATATCGCTTGCGTTGCCAGCAGAATAATTGTCAGACATAGTACATACTTGATAATTCTTTTCATATTGATCTCCTGGAGTTTTAGGCTGTCATTATTGAAACCAGTTAATTTCTAGCACTTTAAAAATGATAATTCAAGGAAGTTTTCTTTTCTTCATAAAACCTTGACAGCCTTTTTCTGTTTAATGTATATGAATTTCGGGAGACAAGGAAACCATGGAAAAAGCACAATTAACGTTCAACGGAATGAATCTGGAAATGCCGATCATCGAGGGTACCGAAGGTGAAAAGGCGATCGATATATCCAAGCTGAGGCAGGAAACCAATATGATTACGCTGGATGTTGGCTATCAGAACACGGGCTCCTGCATGTCCTCGATAACATTTATAGATGGCGATAACGGCATATTGCGGTATCGGGGCATTCCTATTGATGAACTCGCCGAAAAAGCCAGTTTCTCTGAAGTAGCCTATTTGCTGATTTACGGTAATCTCCCGAACAAGGAGGAGCAGCAGTTGTTCTCTTCGCGCCTCACGCAGAATTCAATGATTCATGAAGAGATGCTGCGTTTTTTTGACGGGTTTCCGCCGACGGCTCATCCGATGGCGATCCTGGGAACGATGGTCAACTCTATGTCTGTTTATTACACGGACTATTACACGGAAGATTTTCAGGCGGGGACGTTTGATTTGATGGCCGCCTCTCTGATCTCTAGAATCCGCACGATTGCCGCGTATTCCTATAAACACAGCATTGGTGAACCGCATGTGTATCCGAAGCGTGACCTGAAATACGCGTCCAACTTTCTATATATGATGTTTGATAGCCCGGTAAACCCCTACGTTCCGGACCCGGACATTGAAAGGGCTCTCTCCACATTGTTAATCCTTCACGCCGATCATGAGCAGAATTGCAGCACGTCAACCGTTCGGTTGGTCGGCAGCAGCATGGCCAATCTTTACGCCTCGATTTGCGCGGGCATCTGCGCGCTCTGGGGGCCGCTGCATGGTGGCGCGAATCAGAAAGTGATCGAAATGCTGGAAGGCATAAAACAAGACAACATCACCATCCAGCAATGTATTTCATCGGCCAAAGACAAAGGAAGCAAATTCCGTCTGTTCGGTTTCGGGCATCGTGTTTATAAGAATTACGATCCTCGTGCCAAGATTCTGAAAGAATATTGTGAAAAGATTTTTAAAAAATATAACTATCAGGACCCGCTGATTAATATTGCCATGGAACTGGAAGAGGCGGCCCTGAAAGACGAGTTTTTTATCGAACGGAAACTTTACCCTAATGTCGATTTCTACAGTGGTATTTTGTATCGGATGATCGGAATTCCGACAGATATGTTTACGGTCATGTTCGCCATCGGCAGATTGCCGGGCATGATCGCGCAGTGGAAGGAAATGCATGATGCCGTGCCTCTGAAAATTGGCCGTCCCCGGCAAATTTACACGGGCAGCAATCTAAGGCATTATCTTCCGATGGACGAACGCAAATAATGAAGCGGTTTGGCGTTGGCGGAAAAACTTTTTTCTTGACTTTTTTCGGCTATTTGCCTATACACGCCGCACATGAGGTGTAGTTAGAGATGTTGAAACAATATTTATTTACACAGGCAGTTAGTTTTTACTTTTACTTTTTTAGCTTTATCGGCTTTAAGGTCTGCCTGAAAGTATCATGACCGATCGTTATTAAGGAAATGAACCGTGGGCAGATTAAAATTTGCCCACGGTTTTTTTTTGCCGGAAAGATGTTTTAGACAATAAATGAGGGGGATGGAAAAATGAAAAGATGGAGCAGTGTAATCCTGGCAATATCGGCTTTTGTGTTTCTTAGCGTGAATATGGCCCACGCCCAGACGAAAACAATCAAAGTCGGTGCGGCAATTAACCTGACAGGCCCTGCGTCAAGCTGGGGACAGTTTCATGAAAAAGGTCAACGGGACTATTTCCGTTATGTGAATGAAGTGAAGGGCGGCGTTGACGGTCACAAAATCGAGATGATCACAGTGGACACCGCCTATAAAGTGCCAGAAGCGCAGGCAGCCGTTCAAAAGTTTGTTCTTCAGGACAAAGTGGATATGATTGCCACATGGGGCGCCGGCGAAGGGCTGGCGGCAAAACCCATTGTTCAAAAATATAAAGTGCCCACCATCAACTATTCCACCAGCTGGGAAATTTTGGAAAAGCCGGTTGATTATATGTATCTGCCTTTTGGCAGCTATAAAATGGATTGTCATGCAGTTCTGGAATATATTAAAGCCATCCATACAGGTAAAGAGTCGCCAAAAGTTGGTTTGCTCACTTATAATAATGCTTATGGGCGTTCGATTCATGCGCCCAGCAAGGAATATGCGGCAAAATTAGGCGTCAATCTGGTCGCCATTGAGGAGTTCCCACCCCGAACGGTTGATCTCAACACGGAACTGCTCCGCCTGCAGAAGGCCGGCGCTGAATATATTTTCATCCAGATGCTGCCTTCCGCCATCATTACCGCTTTCAAGAGCGCCGATCGCATCAAATACAATCCTGTTTTTCTGGGAACCTGGACGTCCACAGATCCCGACTTTTTCAAAATGGGTAAAGGCCTGATTCGCGACCGTCTGGCCATGCAGTTTCCCGGCGGGTTACCGTCGGATAAATCCAAGGGAATGGACATTATGAAAGAATTATGGAAGCGTTACAAAACAGTGGAAAGTTTTGATGCCGCATACTGGGAAGGCGTCGTGGTCGGCATAATTATGGAGAGAGCCTTCATCCGCGCTAATGAAAAGTCAAAAGCCATCAATCCGGCAACCATCAATGCCGCATTGGAATCTATGAATAATGAGGACTTTGGCGGTCTGGTGCCGGCGGTAACATTTACCAAAGACAATCATGAGGCGTCATTTACCGCACGCATGGTAAAGGTAAAAGAAAACGGTTCTTACACCCCTTTGACGAATTTCTATGTGCCGGGGAAAGATAAGATTAAGCTGATCAAATAATAATTTTAAAACGGGGCTATCGGAAAAAATATCCGGTAGCCCCGTCAGAAAAAAGCATACAAAGGTTTT
>JANYAF010000044.1 GCA_025355175.1 Deltaproteobacteria bacterium
CGCAGTTGAGCGATCAGAGCATCCAGTTCATTGGTTTCCTGAGGATTCATGCCCGCCGCCGGTTCGTCCAGCAATAGCAGATGGGGGTCGGTAGCCAAAGCACGCGCGATTTCCAGACGGCGTTGCGCGCCGTAAGGCAGATTCTTTGCCAGTTCGTTGACCCAAGAATCCAGACCCATATACTCCAGAATGGAGTAGCTTTTATCAATGATAACCTTTTCTTCACTGCGTATAGCAGGTGGGCGAAAAATCGCGCCCAGAATGCCGGATTTCGAACGGGTGTGACGACCGATCATGATGTTTTCCAGCACGGTCATGCCGCCGAAGAGTCGGATGTTCTGGAAGGTACGTGCCACGCCCAGCTCGCTGATGGTATTGATCTTTAAACCATTGAGTCTTCTTTTCTTGCCACCCGGAGGATACAGAAAAGTATCGCCCGCCGTTGGTTTATAAATGCCGCTCAGGCAATTAAACAGTGTGGTTTTCCCTGCGCCGTTGGGACCGATCAGCGCCGCAATTTTTCCTCTTTGAATGTGGAGGCTGACGTTGTTCAGCGCCCGCAGGCCGCCGAAGTCCATGGTCAGATTTTTTACTTCCAGAATGTTATCCATGTTTTGTTCCTTCAGTACTTGTTTTTTACGTCCGATCGATGGAATTCATATTGTTTGCGCCGGTCGGCCATCAGCCCGCCGGGACGGAAAATCATCATGATAATCAGCGCCGCGCCGAACAGAATCATCCGATAATCACTGAAGATCCGCAGATATTCCGGCAGAAGAATAATTGCCAGCGCCGCCAGAATGATGCCCGGTATCGAGCCCATGCCGCCAAACACCACGATGGACAGAATCATGGCCGATTCCATAAAGGTGAAACTGGCCGGATTGATAAATGTGGTTTTCGCGGCAAAGAGCACACCCGCCATTCCCGCCCACATCGCGCCTAGCGCAAATGCGGCGAGTTTGGTTTTGGTCTTGTCAATGCCCGTCGCCTGACAGGCGAGCTCATCTTCACGCAGGGCCACCCAGGCGCGGCCGATACGGGAATGCTGGAGGCGGTAAGTGACGAAGATGGCAAGCCCGCAAAGAGCTATCAATAAAAAGTACATGTAAATGGCGGACTGTTCGAGCGTCAGGTTCATACCGAAAAAGCCTGGTCGTGGAATATTGGAAATTCCGCTGGGTCCAAAAGAAAAGTCGTTCCAATTTTCCAGGACCAGCCGAAGAATTTCTGCAAACGCCAGTGTGACAATAGCCAGATAATCGCCGCGCAGTCGAAGGACCGGAAAGCCCACCAGGATGCCGAAAAAGGACGCCAAAAGCGCGCACACCGGCAGCAGCGCCCAGAAACCCAGGCCGAAGTGATAATTAAGCAGGGCGTAGCTATATGCACCCACGGCGTAAAAGGCGACATAGCCCAGATCGAGAAGCCCGGCCAACCCCACTTCAATATTTAATCCCAGTCCAAGCATGACGTAAATGAGCGCGGTGGTCATGACATTGATCTGGTAGTGAGAAAAGACAAAGGGAAAGACCAGTGCGAATACGCCGACGACGACCAGAGCGGGACGATAGATTTTCGGGTTTTCAATCATGCGGTTGAGCAGCGACGTGGTTTCGGACGCAGTCTGCCGGGATGCCGTTTTTTTGCGGAGGTAGAGCTGCCAGAAAAAAGAAAGAACAAAAGCGCCAACGCCAATGCCCGCGATGTTGAGCCAACGCCAGACCACGACGTTTTCAATCGTGTTGACTTGAATAACCATGATGGGAAAAGTCAGCAAAATAAACCACAGGGCGATGTACATTGATCGTTTAAGTTCGCAGGTGTATTTCATTTCGGATGATCCCGTTAAACCTTTTGCTGGGAGGAACGTCCCAGAATACCGTCGGGTTTGAAAATTAAAATCAGAATCAATAGAGCAAAGGCAAAAACGGATTCATAATCGCTGGAGATATAGCCGGTGCCGAAGCTTTCCGCCAGCCCCAGAACCAGCCCGCCCAGCACAGCGCCGGGAATGCTGCCAATGCCGCCCAGCACTGCCGCGGTAAAGGCTTTAATGCCCGCATTGAAACCGATATAAAAGTTAATCCGGCCGACATGTGAGGCGATCAGAATGCCGCCCACGGCTGCCAGCGCTGAGCCGATGATAAATGTCCGGGAGATGACACGGTTGACATTCACGCCGGTGAGCATGGCCATTGTCTGATCCTGTGCTGTAGCCCGCATGGCCTTGCCCATCTTGGTGAACTTCAAAAGCAGGGTAAGCGCGATCATGACGACGGCAGAGGTCACGATAATAATGAAGTCGGAGGGGCCGATGAATGAGCCGATGCTGTCCAGAAAATCCAATTGCGGCAGTAGATTGGGGAAGGGGAGAAAGTCGGAAGTCTGAGCCAGCATGACATAATTTTGTAAAAAGATGGACATGCCGATGGCGCTGATCAAAGGAGACAGACGTGAGGCCTGGCGCAACGGTTTGTAGGCAATTTTTTCAACGGTGAAACCATAGGCCGAGGCGTAAAGAACGGCAACAAGGGTGGCAAGAATTAATACGGAGAAACCAGTGAGTCCTTGCATGGTCATGATGGAAGCTACAATCAGTGCGGTGAACGCCCCAATCATGTATATTTCACCATGGGCAAAATTGATCAACTGGAGAATGCCGTAAACCATGGTGTAGCCCAAGGCAAGCAGTGCATAGATGCTGCCGCGTGTGATGCCGCCCAGAAATAAATCCCAGAAAAAATTCATCGCCTCTTGCCCACACCTGACTCTTAACGCCTGACGTTATTTCAGCTCCACATAAACGCCGTTTTTGACCTGATACATCGAGAAGCCAACACCGATGGCGTCGCCTTTGTCATTAAATTTGATTTTGCCCAGCGGCGTGTCGGTAAAATGGGTGCGCAACGCTTTGTACACTGCTTGATATTCGGTGGAATTTGCTTTATTGATCGCGTTGACAAGCGCGAGCATTGCGCTGTAGGCATTAAGATAGAAAGCGCCGGGTTCCGTGCCATATGTTTTTTTGTGTTCATTAATGGCGGCGATAGCCAGCGGATTTTTAGTGGTGTCTTTAGGCCCTGACGCGTAAACGCCTTCTGCCGCCACGGCGGCTACTTTGATGAAGGTCTGATCCTTCACGCCGTCGTCGGAAATAAATATCGTATTCATGTTCCTTTTGCGCATCAGTTGTACCACGGAAGCGGCTTCCGGGTGGTAACCGCCATAAATGACCGCGTCCGCGCCGGAGTATTTTATTTTCTGAACGATGGCGGAATAATCCACCGCGCCGGGTGTGATGCCTTCATAAAGGACGACTTTGGCGTTCCTGGATTCTTCAATGTATTTTTTTGCATATTCGGCAAAGCCTTTGCCATAGTCGCCTTTGTCGTGAATGACGGCGAATTTTTTCAGCTTCAGGGTTTTGATTGCGAAATCCGCTACCAGTTTGGCTTGTGCGTCATCAGGTGCAATAGTGCGGTGAAAGTTGGGATACTGGCCGGAAAGGGTTAATTCGGGGCTGGTTGCCGAAGGGGAGATCACGATAATACCTGCGTCTTTGTATGCGCGCAGCGCCGCTTTGGTCGATCCGCTGCAGATGTGGCCGATGACGGCGTCAACTTTTTGCGAAACCAGCTTGGTTGCCACATTGGTGGCCAGCTCGGGTTTGCAAGCTTCATCTTCAATGATTAATTGAATTTTTCTCCCCAGGATGCCGCCTTTGGCGTTTACGGATTTTGTTATAAGCTCGGCGGCTTTCACGGTGGGCAGGCCGTATGAAGCCAGATCGCCGGTGTGCGCACCGGCAATGCCGATTTTAATGGTCTCAGCGCCAAAGGTCGTGGAGGATGCACCGAAGATTAATAAAAAAAAGGAAATCAGAATCCATCGGAAAAGAAGATTGTTTTTCATTGTTTTACTCCCTGATAAGATGGTGCAAAAGTACTACTTGAAAAGGCGCGCCACGTCAAGACGCAATCGATTGATTATTTCAGCTTGGTGAATGTGTTCCGATAGATTAGGGGCTTGTCAACATGACGGGATGATGTTAAATAAAAAAGGCTAGGGGCGATAGGCTAAAGGTGATGGGTGGTAATTACAGTATGAAAAATAATTATTCTTTCAACAAAAAAGATATTGAGCAGATGATGGCGTTGGGCTTGAGGCCGTTGGACGTGAATAAGCAGTTAAAAACCTACCGGCGCGGAGCATCATTTTTGAAACTTATTCGGCTCTGCAGCCCGGGCGATGGGATTCGATCTTTTACATCTGTCGAGCGTAACCGTCTAATTAAACAGTATGACACCGAAGCCGCTAAGCGTAAAATATTGAAATTTGTTCCGGCATCGGGAGCGGCCAGCCGCATGTTTGCCGAATGGTTTACCGCAGCCCAGAAAGGCAGTTTTGGCAGCGCTCAGCTTGATAAATTTTTTTTTGCTGATTTAAGAAAAATGCCGTTTTTCCCATTACTGGAAAAAGACGATACGGCTCGTCGAATGGTCAAACAAAAGAATGTCAAGGCTATACTGGATTATATTCTTCTTCCAACCGGTTTGCATTTCGGCGGGTTGCCCAAGGCGCTCATTCCTTTCCATGTTTACCGGGACGGTGAAGTCAGAACAGCGCTGGCAGAACATCTTAGGGAAGCCGCAAGCGTTATGACCAATAATCGAGGAGTCTGCCGCCTGCACCTGACAATTTCGGCAGAGCATGCCAAAGACGTCAAAGCTTTACTGGGATTGGTCATCCCCCAATCTGAAAAGCAATGCCATGTCCGATTTAAGATTGATTTGTCCGTGCAGTCGCCGGCAACCAATATTGTGGCAGCCGATGAAAAGAACCTGCCATTTCGGGATGAAGATGGCCGTCTGGTCTTTCGGCCTGGCGGACATGGTGCTTTGCTTAAGAACCTTCAAGAATTAGATGCCGATTTCATCTTTATTAAAAATATTGATAATATCGCGCCGGACGCTCTGCAAAAGAAAATATTGCCTTACAAAAAAATGCTGGGCGGTCTGGCGCTGCAATTGCAACAGTCTGTCTTTACAATGTTACATCGGCTCGAAAAAGATCAGATCACTTCATCGGAGATTGAAGCCGTGGCTGTTTTCTGCCAGTCCGAGCTCAATATGGATTTACCAAAAAACTTTTCCAACAGGGCGATTTTAGCAAAAAAGAAGTTGATATTTGCATTATTAAACCGTCCACTGCGGGTCTGCGGCATGGTTAGAAATGTTGGGGAGCCGGGCGGCGGTCCTTTCTGGGTTCAGGAAAAAGACAAATTGCGGACATTGCAGATCGTGGAATCGGCGCATGTCAATCACAGCAGCGCTTCACAGGCGGATATCTGGTCGCGGGCTTCATATTTTAATCCGGTCGATATGGTTTGTTGCACGAAAAATTATCTTGGAGAAAAATTTGATCTGGCCGACTATGTGAACCAGGATGCTTATTTAATCAGTCCCAAAGCAGAAAAGGGACGTAAGCTCAAAGCCCAGGAGATGCCCGGGCTCTGGAACGGCGGAATGGCTTACTGGAACACGGTCTTTGTGGAGCTTCCGCTGATAGTCTTTAATCCGGTCAAAACAGTTTATGATCTCTTGCGTCCTCAGCACAGGGGCGGCAAATGAATTCCAACAAATCAACCACCTCGCGAGCTCGTTGCCGAGGTATGAAATGAACGTCATTATATCGCGAGCTCGCTGCGGAGAATTAACGCTCGTCCCGCAACAGCGGGATTAAATAATCCAGCGTTCGGAGTCTTCTTTTGAGACGGCTTTGGATGTGATGGTGACGGATTTGCTATGATGCAGGCAGATGACGTTGACGTCCGTATCAGCGGGAGCATCGGAGTAGCGAACACAAAGAGCGGCGGCTGTTGCCATCGATGATTCATTGCCGTAGGGGGCCAACACATGCGGTCCGGGGAAATCGGCCACATTACAGACCAGGTCATCGTCCGTGGAAAGTGCACACAATGCCTCATTGTCGGATTGATTCCTGCCGACAATAATTTTACCGGTGACTCCTGCGCGAAAATGCCGTCCGTATTTTAATAGCTCATAATCGCGTATCTGCCGGTCTTCCGCATGAGACATCAGATCACGCAGGCGGTGGGAAAATATCGGGTCCGTCAGCAAACAACCACCTGCGGGAGGCGGGTAATGCCGGATGCCTAATTCTTCCGCGAGCCGCATTTGATCTTTGCGGCCGCGTCCTGAAATAGAGAGCAGTTTTAAGCGGTCAATTTTTCCCTCTCTTTCTGCCTTAATGGGTTCAAGCAGTTGAGCGGAAAGCGGCCTTAAAATATAGTCGGCGTAACCTGAGTTTTTAGCGACGATATAAAGAGACTGTCTAGTCTGAGACATGGGGCGCTGACCAAGAACCTCACCGGTCACGAGAAAATCAGCGTCGGTATCTTCCATTTTTCGGCCGGCCATTTTCAGCATTAGCGTATGGCAATCAATGCAGGGATTCATGTTTTTGCCGTAACCATAGCGTGGAGCTTTGAGCATTTGCAGATGCTCAGCGGTGAAATCTTCCACCATCAGGGGCAAATGGATCTGATCG
>JANYAF010000073.1 GCA_025355175.1 Deltaproteobacteria bacterium
GCTGAATAAAAATTCTTTTCGGGATCTTAATTTACCGGTCAGGATATTTATTGCAGCGGATGACCCGGTTATTCCGCAAGACGATTTCCAATCACTTAATGATAACGGTTTTTTGACAATATTCCGGCAGCCGTTTGGCGGCCATTGCGGTTTTATTGATTTGTTCCCTTACAGCCGCTGGTATAATGAAATGATTTCAAAAATATTAATGTGAGTATTTAACGGATGATGATGGATTTATCGCTGCTTCGACAAAAAGACGATTTCCCACTTTACGTCTTGAAACAATTAGACAAGGTGCCCATTGACTATCGCGAAAAGTACCTCTCGATCGTCCAGTCCAATTCCACCGGAGCCAATCATCTTGAAGCCGGCGTTGTGGTACTGCTTCATTATAAGAACTCAGGATATAGTTTTCAGCTGATTAAACGTTCGGAGGCTGTCGCTCAGGCGGGCGACATCAGCTGTCCGGGGGGTATTCTGGAGCAATCGACGGATGAAATGTTGAGCCATATTTTATTAAAAACGGGCATTGTCCGTACCATCAACGACCGGATGTTGAACGATCTTCCGAATAAAGACGAACAGACGGTCTCTTTAGTCAGTCTTTTTCTGATGAATGCCCTTCGGGAATCCTGGGAAGAAATAGGCCTGAGTCCGCTCAATGTCTTTTTTCTGGGCGCCCTGCCCTCTTATTCGCTGACGTACTTTTCCCGGACCATCTTCCCCGTGGTTTGCCTGGTTAAGGAACCCTACGATTATCGGCTGAGTACCGAGGTTGAAAAAGTACTGGACATTCCTTTGAGCTATTTTTTCCAAAGTTCATCTTATGCCACCGTAGAAGTTGAATCAAATCTCGGAAGTTCCGATCCGCGATACAATATGAAATTCCCCTGTCTGATCATACCGGACGGCCATGGAAAAGATGACATTCTCTGGGGAGCGACATTTCATATCATTACTAATTTTTTACAGATCATTTCCGGCGATTCGTTGCCTCCCTTATCCCCTCCGCGCATCGTTAAAAAAACGCTCTCACCCTATTATGCATCGGGAAATCGTAGATGATATGAGTTTGTTTCCATCCATCATACGATGGTCGACACGGTCATCTTTGATTGACATATTCTATTAAATTATATACGAACTAAGTGTGTGCTTAACCCCTGCATCCCATGCTGAATATTTTTTTAATCTGAGGAGATTGTTATGAATCCACATGTCTTTCGTGAATATGATGTGCGAGGCGTCGTTGATAAAGATTTAAATGAAGAGTTTGTTGTAAAACTGGGGCGTTCTATCGGCACTTATGCGCTTCAGAATAAGATTAAAACCATGACCGTGGGACGCGATTGCCGATTGAGTTCGGACGCCTATCATCGATATTTAATTCAAGGCCTGAATGCCGCGGGAATTGACACCATTGATATTGGTCTTTGTGCGACGCCGATGCTTTATTTCTCCATCCGTCATTGTCATGCGGGCGGAGGCGTCATGATCACCGGCAGTCATAATCCTCCGGAGTTTAACGGCTTTAAGATTTGCATCGGGTACGATTCCATTCACGGCCAGCAGATCCAAGAATTAAGAAAAATAATGGAAGCCGAAAATTACTTGTCCGGTAAAGGGTCTGCGCAGTTTAAAGATATAACCGAGGTTTATCAAAACTATCTCTTTGATCACGTTAAAATATCCAGAAAACTGAAAGTTGTGCTGGATGCCGGCAATGGTGTCGGAGGACAGTTTGCTCTGCCCATCCTGGAGAGAATGGGGTGCGATGTCACCTGTCTCTACTGTGATCCGGATGGTCGCTTTCCCCATCATTTTCCCGATCCCACGGTTGAAGATAATTTAAAAGACCTTATTCAACTGGTTGCTGAAAAAAAGGCTGATTTAGGAATAGCTTTCGACGGAGACGCCGACCGCATCGGTGTGATCAGCAATACCGGTGAAATTATCTGGGGAGACAAACTACTGCTTTTGTTTGCCCGCTATATTTTAAAAGAACATCCCGGGGCGACCATCATCGGCGAGGTCAAATGCTCACAAGTATTGTACGATGATATTCAAAAAAATGGCGGAAGACCAATTATGTGGAAGGCAGGTCATTCGCTCATTAAAGCTAAGATGAAAGAAGAAAATGCCTTTCTGGGCGGGGAAATGAGCGGTCATTTATTTTTCGCCGACCGCTACTTCGGATATGATGACGCCATTTATGCCGCCTTGAGGTTGCTGGAAATCCTTTCGCAGACCAATCAAAAGCTAAGCGAGTTGCTTTTCGATGTACCACAAACGTTTGCAACACCTGAAATACGAGTGGATTGCGAGGATGATAAAAAAGCGGCGGTTGTTGATAAAATAAAATACCACTATCGGAATACGCCTAACGTCATTGATATTGACGGCGTCCGCATTCCGTTTCAAGATGGTTGGGCGCTCGTGCGCTCCTCAAACACGCAGCCGGTTATTGTGCTGCGTTTTGAAGCGTCATCCGCCGAAAGTCTGCAAAAAATACGCAGTGAAGTGGAAAACCTTCTTATTTCATGACACCGGCTATTAAGGTTTGTCGATACTTATGCAAAGGCTGCACAAGTTTTAAAATGGCAATGTAATCAACCACCTCGCAGCAAGCTGTCGAGCTATGAAATGAACCTCATTATATCGTGAGCTCGCTGCGGAGAATTAACGCTCGTCCCGCTTAAGCGGGATTAAATTGTTCAGCTCAATCCTGGATTTGGAGTAGTTATTATGAAAATTGCGTATCGCTTCTTATTTTTTCTGTTGATCAGTATGTTTTTATTCGGATGCGGCGAAAAGACAGCCGGCGTTGGCGGCAAAATTATCGACGGCAAAGGAAAACCTTTGGCAGGTGTTTCCATTATCTTCAAGCAGGTTCAACTTACTCAAGGCTATGAACAATTCGAGACCAAAACCGCTGCGGACGGCAGTTTTCGTTTGACGGGTATCGCTCCGTCGTCCGATTACATTATTACCATCCTTTCCGATAAATGGAATACAAAAGTAACTAAGAAAATCAAAACGCCGGAAGCAGGACAAAATCTTGTTTTAGGTACACCGATTAAAATTCGTTTTAATCAATTAAAGGACGGCACCGTTATTGATACCAAGACCGGCTTGCAATGGTTTATTTATCCTGTCGCTGATATCACAGCCGGCAATGTCATCAATACTGTGAAAGGCCTTAACGAGGCAGGTTTCACCGACTGGCGTCTTCCGTCTCAAAGTGAGATTGCAAACCTTCAGGAAGAACCGGCTTTGATTAATAAAATATGTTGTGTCTGGGTTACTGAACTCAATTCGGGAACTGCTGACTGGAACGTCTACGTGGAAGAAAATAACGAATTATGGACGTCCAGAAAAGAATTACCCGATAGTAGAATTGTTGTCGTAAGAAATTTATCACCATCACCGGCCACAGTTCCTGTTTCAACGACCGCAAAACCATAAGACAGCCTAGAAGCTGTTACGCGCATCATTTCCACTTATCCGATGTTTCCGGTTCCCATGCGGGAGGCATGATGGAGCAGTTCTCATCCATCGCGTTGATGGCGGTCATATCGGCGGCGGAGATTTCAAAATCAAAGATGTTGGCATTTTCGATGATGCGTTCTTTATGCACCGACTTCGGAATAATCACTTTTTCGCTCTGTAACGCCCAGCGCAACATTACCTGCGCGGCCGTTTTGTCGTATTTATTGCCTATGGCGGTCAGACGTTTATCGCTCGTTCGTTTGCCGCGGCTAAGTGTGCTGTAAGATTCCACCACAATGCCGTATTTTTTGCAGTATTCCACCAGAGGCTTGCGCTGAATAAAAGGGCTGATCTCAATCTGGTTCACGGCTGGAACAACATCCGTCTTGGATAAAAGCTCTTCAAGGTGCCTAATCATAAAGTTGCTGACGCCAATAGCGCGAGTTTTACCCAATGCCTGTAATTTAATCAGCGCTTTCCAGGTTTCATTGCGCAGGCCCGGCACCGGCCAGTGGATCAGGTATAAATCCACATAATCCATTTTCAAACGTTTTAAACTCTCATCAAACGCTTTCAATGTTGCGTCATAGCCCTGATCGTCATTCCACACTTTGGTGGTTACAAAAATATTGCCTCGGGGCACGCCGCTTTCGATGATAGCCTGCCCTACGTCTTGCTCATTATCGTAAATTCTGGCTGTATCGATGTGGCGATAACCCGCTTCCAGAGCCCAGCAAACCGCATTCTGTGTCGTTTCGCCTACTGGGGAAAGAAATGTGCCCAAACCAAACCAGGGCATGGTTGTTTTGTTATTAAGGGTTACCGTTGATGTTATGCTGTGTTTCATCAATTGTCTCCTTTTGTCCATTTTTCAAAAGCATAAACGTTGCCGACACACGGCAGATATTTTTCCCTTCGCCGTTGGTCACAATACAATCGCCGATCATCAGACTCTGCCCTTTTTTAAAAACAGTTGCTTCGGCGGTTAACTCGCCTCCTGAAACGCCCGACAGAAAACTGCTTTTGAGTTCAATGGTTGTCAAACCCTCATTCGGATTTAACTGCGTCATCATGGCGTGTGCAATGGCCTCGTCGGCCAGCGCAACAATCAGTCCCCCCTGCATGGCTTTGGCGCCCTGGAGATATTCCGGACGCACAGGCATTTTAAAGCAGGCGCAGCCGTTGCCCAGATCCATTACCGTAATATTGAAATAATCAAGATACGGATTGAGTCCTTTCTGCCCTGTGCGAAGACCTTCCAGATAAAGAGGATAATTAAAAATGAATTGTTCCTCCTTCTTCGATGCTAAAGTTAAATCGATGAAACCGAGCTATTTCTATATCCCAATCTCAGATTTTTCCCAGCTTTTTTTATGAACTGTTTATAGGCGCCAAAGAGAAGTTTTCGACGAGATGTTTTTCTTTTCCACTTGGGATAACATAACCCATCTATGGTTACACGTTACCTATACTTATTCTTATACTTGCACTGGCCTCTGTGCGCTAATATCCATGTCTTGTCTTTCACGCCATATGATGTGCACGGCAGTTGCTTTGAAAGAGACGGCAACGGTTGAACCTTCACATATTCCTAATTCTTCACAGGAAGATACGGTGATATAGGCTACCAGAATAAAACCACAGTCCAGAAATATTTTATAGAAGAAAGACTGCCGGACAATCTTTTGAATTTTGGCTTCAAACACATTTCGGGCACTGATTTTTCCAGGCATAGCAGGTGACACGGTGATGTTTTCGGGCCTTAAACAACAGTAGACATTTTGTCCCGGCAAGAAATCACCCACAGCCTCAATGATTTTTCCGGCCACCGAAATTTCCATCAGGCCCTCTTTACTGCTTTGGACAGTGCCTTCTAATATCGTTTCCGTGCCGACAAAGTTTGCGACAAATTCGGATTTCGGCTCGTTGAATATCTGAGCCGTTGTTCCCGACTGAACCATTTTTCCGCCGGCCATAACCGTTACATCCTGCGCCAGACGCAATGTTTCTTCGCGGTCATGCAAGGCCAGCACAGCCGTAATTTTGGTTTCCTCTAGAATATGCCGCAGGTCGTCAATGAGCATTTCCCTCGTCGGAGGATCGAGTGAGTTAAAAGCTTCATCCAGTAATATCAGTTGCGGTTTCAGAGCAAACGCACGCGCCAGTGATACCCTTTTGGCTTCGCCGCCCGAAAGCGTTTTGGCCGATCGTGCCGCCAGAGCACTGATGCCAAAATAATCCAGGGCGTCCTCAACATTCTTCTTGATTTCAGCATGGCTCAGATGGCGGAATTTCAAGCCCAGAGCGACATTCTTATAAACGGATGTGTTGAGCAGAAGCGGCTCCTGGAAGACAACGCAGGCGCTCCGGCGCATATGCGAACGGCTGACGCTACTGTCTACAGGCATTCCCCGATAATAAATCTTTCCCTGGCTCGGTTTTAACAAACCCGCCATGGTTAAAAGAAGCGTTGATTTACCAGCGCCGTTGGGCCCGATCAGTGCAAGGATTCTACCTTGTTCGATATTCAGCTCGCTGATATCCAATACCGTGACGCCGCTGCGCTTGACGATTAAATTTTGAATAGTAAGTATATTCATCGCGGATGCTGCCTTTGCTGTATCTGTGTGAGCAGGAGATTAACGATAAATGCCAGGATCAGGAGGATAATGCCCAGCGCAATAGCGATATCAAAATTTCCTTTGCCGGTTTCCATGACAGTGGCTGTTGTGAGTACGCGCGAGTATCCTTTGATATTGCCGCCGACCATGATGGAAGCGCCGACTTCGGAAATCACGCCGCCAAAACCGGCCATGACGGCCGCCAATAGCGGCAGCTTGGATTCTTTGATCAATACCCACACCATCTGTAACCGGCTAGCTCCCAGTGAAAGAATCTGCAGACGCAGGTTAGGCGGCAGATTTTGGATAGAAGCAAGCGATATGCCCATCACAATCGGCGTGGCGATAATCGCCTGCGCAATAATCATTGCATAAGGAGTATAGAGAATTTCCAGAAAGCCCAGTGGTCCGCTGCGCCAGATCATAATCGTCACAAACAGGCCTACGACAACGGGTGGCAAGCCCATCCCCGTATTGATCAAACTGATGACCAGCCTCTTCCCTGGAAAGTTGCTTAATGCAACCAAAGCTCCAATGGAAACGCCGATGAAAAGGCTGATGAACGTGGCTGTCCCCGATATTTTCAAAGACAGCCACGTAATCCCCATTACTTCAGGATCTAAACTGATGATCAATTGAAAAGCTTTGATAATCCCCTGAACAATTAATTCCATATAGAACCACTTTTACCGTATTAACAAAGTTTAGTAGGGAGCGGTCTTGCCACCCGCATAAACTGACCACCTAAAGGTGGCACAAGGTCACACGTGGGTGGAAGCGACCGTTCCCTACATTATTATTTTCCTAAGTCTTCCACCTTTTTGCCGGCATCAGGAAAAAATAACGGAGAGCCGAATTTATCCACGCCAAAGGTTTTTATGATGTCCTGCGTTTTTTTGGACACCATGAAATCGGCAAACGCTTTTGCCCCATCGGCATTGACTTTAGGCCATTTCGTAACGTTAACTTCCATGACGTGATAAATATTGAGCAGCGCTGCATCGCCTTCCACCAGAATATTCAATCCCAAATTCTTTTTCATCGCCAGATAGGTGCCACGGTCAGCCAGAGTATAGCCTTTTTTCTCGGAGGTTACATTCAGGGTCTGTCCCATACCTAATCCGGTCTGTTGATACCATTTCTGACCTTCCGGATTGATGCCGGCTTGTTTCCATAATTTCTTTTCCTGAGAATTCGTTCCCGAATTATCGCCGCGCGATAAAAACAACGCATTGACTTTGGCAATAACTTTGAGCGCTTCGGTCGACGATTTTACGCCTTTGATTTTGGCCGGATCAGTTCCCGGTCCGACAATGATGTAATCATTGTGCATCACCAGACGACGATTGACGCCGTATCCTTCTTCGATGAATTTCTTTTCGGCATCCGGCGAATGAACCAGCAGAACATCCGCCTCACCTTTTTGTCCCATCGCCATGGCCTGGCCGGAACCAACGGCGATTGTCTTCACAAAGTAACCCGTTTCCTTTTCAAACATGGGAATCAAAACATCGAGCAGTCCCGAATCCTGTGTGCTGGTGGTCGTCGCCAGAATTATATTTTTTTGTTTGGGCGCGGCAAAAACATTGAATGTTCCCAATGCAACAAGCAATGCGGCCATCATTAAGGTAATTACAACTTTACTTTTTCTGAGCATTTTCGTCATTCCACTCCTTCATGTTGATTCTTATTTCTTATTTTTTTGCCATTCCAGAGAATTGGGGAAGAAAAGCGGTGCACCATATTTATCCTTTCCAAAATCCCGAATCAATCGGACCAATCGTGCTGGATAAAAAAACAAACTTATCGCCATCCGCCGCCAGCGCAAAACTTGACCACAGCAAAATAAACAGCACCAAATATTTTCCAATAAACACTTTCATCGTTGAAACTCCTTTCGATCGTGTATTCCGATGAATGATTTTTCTAGGAATGGAGAATCCGTCCCGCATCCTTAAAATTGTAATTCCCGATTTTTTCGACACGGTTTTTAAATTTCTCCGATTGAAGCGTCTCGATAAAAGCCTGAATCCCCGGCTGAAAAAATGTGCTTTTATCGAGAATCATGTCAAAACGCTCATCGACCAAAGGCTGAAAATTCAGGTCCAGTATTTTGGCCACGGCGGCTGAAGCGATTCCCACATCGGCTTCACCTGAAATGAGAGAAAGTCCCACTTCAAAATGCGTATAGACTTCATTATCGTAGCCCGAAATATCTTTACCTTCGATCCTGTTATTTTTTAATTCATTATCCAGCAGAATCCTTATTCCCGAACCTTTTTGCCGGTTTACAAAATGTATTTTTTTGTGGGTTAGGCTTTCCCATCCTTTAAAAACGTCCGTCTTGGATTTTGCAATCAGGAAACCAACCTGACGATAAAATAAATTGACAACGACCGGTTGATGATCCGGGCAATACTGTTTTAAATATGGTGTATTATAGTCGTCGGTTTCCGGATCATACAGGTGAGAAAAAGCAATGTCTGTTAATCCTGTATTGAGCGCTGTCAGACCACTGACACTGCCGGTATTGGCGGAAAAAATGTTAAACGTCGGATGATCTTTTTTAATGGCTGTCAGCAGAATGTCCAGTACCGGATCATTACTACCGGATGCCAGAAGTGCGCCTTCGATTTGGTTGATTCTTTTTCTGGCTTGCTGGAGACCGTCCTGCGCACTGTTTTGTAACCATTCATCAATGAGCTTCACGGGAAAAATCCATTTCCCTGTCACCCGCGTGCAAGGGATTTTTCCAGCCTTGATGAGCAAATAAACCTGTTTTTCATGAATATCCAGATATTTGGCAACTTCCTTGGTGTTCATCAGTTCGCTGGACATAAAACCTCCTTCAAGTATACGAGTTGCTAATTAAAACATATCATCCAATTTATCAAGAATATTATTCCAAATTCCGACTTACGATTACTAGCGATCTTCTAATGGTTCGATTAACGCCATATTAAAACATCTGGTTATAATTTATCCAATTGGATACAGCCTATGAATACATAATACCCAGTTACCTTATTTTAGCCACAATAAGATAAGGTTTGACTTGACGATTTTTCTTCTATAACAATGGGTTAAAGGTGTAATATTATCTGGCATGATACTTGATATTAAATTATCCTGAATTTGTGCATATCACAAAAAACTTTGCAGCCTGGCCATGCTCGGGAAATGTTTATGTTTGAGCAACCTGAAACTTATGATAAATATAATGGAAAAAGGAATAGGTGAAATTTGGCATGAATCAAACATCAAAGTTTGAAACAAACAATAGCCCCCATTTAAACAAGATTCAAAGATTCTTTCATTTTATCCGCCACCACTGGGTAATCGTTATTATCATCGGCGTCATCATCATTGTGGGCACAATATTTATTACATCATATATCTCGAAGCTTGGCACAGAGAAAAAATCTCTCGGCAGTCAGCGTCCACAGCCTGTGACGGCATTGATAACCAATAAGACCGATTTTGATTTATATTTGAAAGGGTTGGGTACGGTCATTCCAACAAACACCGTTACGATCAAATCTCAGGTCAGCGGCCAGCTTATAAATGTACGCTTTCAAGAGGGGCAGCATGTCAATAAAGGTGACTTGATAGCAGAAATCGATCCACGACCCTTCCAGGTTCAACTGATGCAGGCCGAAGGGCAGCTTGCCCGTGACGAAGCATTTCTGAAAAACGCCGAAGTTGATCTGGCGCTTTACAAACAGTTGCTTGCCGAGGACTCTATTGCCGCACAACAGGTAACGACGCAGGAAGCATTGGTGAAGCAATACCGGGGTGTGATTGAAACGGACAAGGGTCAAATCGCCAACGCCAGACTCCAGCTGACCTTTGCCCGCGTTATCGCCCCGATTACAGGACGCGTCGGCTTGCGGCAAGTTGATCCCGGCAATATGGTTCAGGTTAATGATGTAAACGGCATAGTGGTCATTACACAACTGCAACCGATTACGGTCGTATTTTCCCTGCCGCAGGACAATTTGACGATTTTGATGAAACGCTGGAATGCTAAGACAACCTTGTTAGTCCAGGCCTATGATCAGGAAGGTAAAATATTACTGGCCAATGGTAAACTACTCGCCGTTGACAACCAGATCGATACGACAACAGGAACCATTAAACTGAAGGCGATATTTGACAATAAGGATAACAAACTCTTCCCTAACCAGTTTGTGAATGTTCGGCTGAAAGTAGATACGCTTCGTGATGCAACGGTAATGCCCACTTCCGCAGTGCAGCGAGGTAGTATTGGTACTTTTGCATATGTCATCAAAGATGACAAAACTGCAACCGTGAGGATGTTGAAGTTGGGACCTGCTGAAAGCGATCTGGTTGTCGTGATGGAAGGCCTAGTACCTGGAGAATTCGTAGTGACCGTCGGAGGTGATAAACTGCGCGAAGGTACCAAAGTGGCGATTATGACAGCAGACGGTAAAGGGGCACCCGTGCGTGATGAAAAAGCAAAAACTGCCGGACAAAAAAGACGGCCGTCTTCAGAACCAAAGTAGACCATATCGATTTGGATTTAGGGGCCGTTAAGAAATAGCTGTTACATTTCTATCCATTACGTTACGGCCCCTTATGCCGGTTATGATATTAAAATATTACAGTTATTATTGAACGACGGCTTAGTTCAAATAATTCACGTCTCGACACCAGACAGGCAAATATATGAATCCTTCCCGTCCTTTTATCTTGCGTCCCGTTGCGACATCCTTGTTCATGGCGGCGATTTTGCTTGCAGGCATCATCGCTTATCGCGTGCTCCCCATTTCCGCGCTACCTCAGGTTGATTACCCGACTATTCAGGTTGTGACACTTTATCCCGGGGCAAGTCCGGACGTTGTTACATCATCTATTACGGCGCCCCTGGAGCGACAATTCGGCCAGATGCCGGGGTTAAACCAGATGTCTTCGACCAGCTCGGGTGGCGCATCGGTTATCACGTTACAATTCACTCTCAGCCTGAACCTGGATATTGCGGAGCAAGAAGTGCAGGCAGCTATCAACGCCGGTTCTAACTTTCTTCCCACAGACCTGCCGATGCCGCCGATCTACAGTAAAGTCAACCCGGCTGATGCACCCATTATGACTTTGGCGATAACATCCAAAACCTTGCCGTTACCGAAAGTTCAGGATCTCATCGACACACGTGTCGCCCAGAAAATATCACAATTGCCGGGTGTCGGACTGGTCAGCATCAGCGGCGGACAAAGACCGGCGATACGCATTCAGGCCAATCCCCAAGCACTGGCAGCCTATAAACTCACCCTGGAAGATTTACGCACGACCATCAGCACGGCCAATGTCAACCAGGCCAAAGGCAGTTTTGATGGTCCGGAGCGCGCCTCGACCATCGATGCCAATGATCAGATTAAGCTGGCTGCGGACTATGAACAAGTTATTGTTACTTACCGCAATGGTGCGCCGGTCCGCCTTACCGATGTGGCGGATGTCATTGATGGTGCTGAGAATATAAACCTGGCGGCCTGGCGCGATCAAACACCGGCCGTCATCGTGAACATTCAACGTCAGCCCGGCGCCAATGTGATCGAAGTTGTCAACCGCATCAAGACCATCATTCCGCAATTGCGGTCATCACTGCCCGGTTCGGTTGACATTGTCATGCTGACTGACCGCACCACAACCATCCGCGAATCCGTGAACGACGTTCAGTTTGAAATGATCCTGGCCGTTGCTCTCGTCGTTATGGTCATTTTCCTTTTTCTACGCAATCTATCCGCAACAGTTATCCCGAGTATCGCCGTACCGCTTTCGCTTGTCGGAACATTCGGACTCATGTACCTTTTCGGTTTCAGTATCAATAATCTGACTTTGATGGCTTTGACGATTTCGACTGGTTTTGTCGTGGATGACGCCATTGTTGTCATAGAAAACATAGCCCGTTATATCGAACAGGGTCTGTCCCCGCTGGAGGC
>JANYAF010000105.1 GCA_025355175.1 Deltaproteobacteria bacterium
GGCCAGAACGTTGACCCAAGGCGCCGGCGTTAATTTATTCGCCTTGGTATTGATCGCATATTCGCGTCCATCTTGGGTAAAGCCGCCCAAACCATTGAACAATACCAAGTCGCGCCCATGTAAATCAAGGCCTTCCGGCAGGACAGAAAAATTCGTCAGGTCCTTGCGAGCCGGTATCAGCTGCGGCACGCGTAATTCCATCGCGGGACGACGATTGATTTGCTCTGCCAGCGTGCCTTTGCTATCGGAGATGATGACGCGTGCAACCGCCTGCAGCAAAATGCGGTCTTCGCTGGATATCTGATCTCCCGGTCTCACAAAGATGTCGCCCGGCCGGTCGGCAACCTTGTTTTCCATACTGGTGGCGATCAATCCCACAATCTGGTCATGAAGCGATTGCCGGTAGATGGCATTATCCTCATTCCAGATGACGAGATCGACGGCCAGACCTTTTAAACGCCAGTAGGCATGGGCTTGCTGGAGCTGACGGACAAGTTCAATGTTGGTATGGTCGCTAATCTGAAGCAACACGATGGGTAAGTCTCCGGAAATGGCGTAACCCCATAAGCCGGATTGCCCGCGACGGTTTTTTAGAATGATCCTCGAATCCGTGCGCAGGGATGAATTGGCGTAAATAACGGAACCGGCCAGACGTCCGTAAAGATGGGCGTCTTCCTGGGTTGCATTGATTTGCCTGAGCATGATCTGGCTGTGCGTCCAGGCCAGATTAAAAACGCGGTCGGCCAGGCGGTTGTCGTGGTATTTTTCAATAAGGCCGAGCGCTTTGGCGCGGGTTTCAGCGATGCCGGAAACGATATCCATCGTCACCGATTCTCCTGGTGAGAGTTTGATCGGGCGGCGGATCGCAACAATCGGATCCAGAACGGAACCTTCCGTGTTCGACAGGGCTTGTGCTCCATTCGTCGAACCCTTCATGGCCGCGGGACAAGATAGCGTATTGCCGCGGCCGACAAACTTTAAGCGATCCGTTTCATAAGAGACCTCGCCTTGGTCCGTGCCATGCAACGCCATTAAATGAAAAGTCCAGTAGGTGGGCTCATCCTTGGAACGTGGTCTTCGTGTACAGAGAATCGCTTGACGATTCCGGATAATTTCCGTTTGAACAAAAAGATTGCTAAACGCCGGATGCATCGCATCGGCCGCAGGTTGCGCGATCACAACTTCCGCGTAACTGGTCAGATCCAGTTCGCGGCGTTTTCTGGAACGATTGGTGATGCGGATGCGCCTGAGTTCAATATCGTCTTCCGGTGACACGGCTATTTGGGTGTGCGTGTTAATTTCATCATCGCGCCTGCGAAACTCGACTTTCGAGTCGGAGAAAATAGCCTCGTATCTTTCCGGCTTTTTCAGCGTTGGCTGATAGGCATTGGACCAGAATTCTCCCGTGGAAACATCGCGGATATAACAGAACATGCCCCAGGGATCGCGGGTGGCGTCTTCGCGCCAGCGCGTCACCGCTATATCCTTCCAGCGGCTGTATCCGCCACCGGCATTCGTAATCATGACATGATATCTGCCGTTGGACAATAATTGCACCTCCGGTACAGGCGTATCGGGGGTTTCAATGATGCGCGACGGAATTTTCTGCAGGGCGGGCGATTTCCGGACATTAATATCGTCGGCGATCTGCCTGTAGAAGGAAACGGCTTTGGGGATGCGTTCCTGAAGCAAAAGCATTGCCGATTGAAACATCGGTTCGGACTCAAAGCGCTTCTGCATCGGACGATTCAGTAAGAGATGGGACAGGGCCAGTAAACTCATTCCCTGATGATGCGCCATGAAGGATCGGACGGCAACGCTTACCTGACCGGCAGGCAAACGCGTCGCGGTATAATCCAGTGCTTCATAAAAACCATACGCCCCCATCATGCCTTTGGCGGCCAGTCGTTGGAGATTTTCACAGGCCTCCTCCGGTGCGATCATCAGCGCCAGCGCTGACGCATACGGAGATACCACCAGATCGTCGCTAAGCCCACGCTTGAGGCCCAGGCCGGGCACACCGAAAGCGCGATACTGGTAGTTCAAATGAACATCAATGGTGTTATAACCGGATTCCGAAATGCCCCAGGGCACCCCCCTTTTTTCTCCATACGCTATCTGTCTTTTGACCACCGCCTTGTAGGTTTGGTCCAATAACGTGTTTTCGTAGTTCGGCATGACCAGGAGCGGCATCAGGTACTCAAACATCGACCCGTCCCAGGAAAGGAGAACGGGATCACCCCCCGGATTGGTCAGCATGCGTCCCAGGGCAAACCAGCTTTCCTTCGGCAGTTGCCCCTGCGCAATGGCGACAAAACTGCAAAATCTGGCCTCGGATGCCAGCAGGTCATAGAAGCTTGTGTCCCGGCGGCGATCGCCAACGCTATACCCGATGGTTAACAACTGATATCCTTTATCATAGAGGAAGCTGTAATCCATGTCAGCGAATTCCCCGGCTTTTTTAATGAGCGCTTGAATGACGGATAGTCTTTCCCGCGAAAGCCTGCTTCCTTCAAAAACCAGTTTATGAAACTCGCGGGACCACGCCTGTTCTTCATCATTGGCAGAAGGCCCGATTATCTCTTCCACGGAGGAAAGCCACCTTGCGGACAGGTCTGAAACTTCCCGCAAGGTGGGAATACCGATTTCCTCGAAAAGACGGGCAACACCGGCCGTAGGGATTTGCAGCGCTGCCCAGGGGCAGAGTGCCATCAGTTCATCCACCGCATCCCGGCATTGACGGACAAGAGCCTGCGCCCATCCGTAGGACTGACTTTGCGGATCGGCATCAAAGCTTGCGGCAAGAATGGATGCTGATTGTGTCAGCATATCGAGACGCAACCACAAGTCGTTAACCGTCGCTCGCTCTGGAGACACAGGTCTTTCCAGATGTTTTTTAAATTCAGCCAGTTCATTTTTAGACGTATTTCCGGCAACATCTTTGAGGACGCTATAGGTGTCGGCAATGCCTTCCAGTAATCGATTCCCTGATAAAATCCTGTCTGGAAGATCAAGGAGTCCCTGCTTCAGCGTCAACAGATAACCACAAAGATTCCCGCTGTCCACGGTCGATATGTAATGCGGCGGCAGTGTTTTTAGGGTTTGCGTATCATACCAATTGTAAAAGTGGCCCCGGTGGCGATCCATCTTTTCCATGGTGCCGAAAGTATTCGCGGTGCGTCTGAGAAATTCACCGGGTGTCGCATAACCAAAATCACAGGCGGATAAATTTGCCAGGAGCGCCAGTCCCATGTTGGTGGGCGACGTGCGGTGCGCAATCACAGAGCCGGGCTGCTCCTGATAGTTGTCCGGCGGAAGCCAATGATCTTCCACGGTAACAAACGTTTCGAAAAACGACCAGGTTCTGCGAGCTGCTTTTCTCAGGAAAATGATTTGTTCATCGTTCAGGGTGATCCCTTCTTTGACGGAAGGCCTACTGACCCACCAGGTAATGGCCGGGGACAAAAACCAGAGGATCAGCACGGGCAAGGCGGCGCAAAGCGCACCGGATCTTGAGATCGAGAGATAAGTTAATATCGCCGTGGACAGGACAGGGGCTATCCACATGGCCCTGCAGGATGCCGCCAGATCATTTACGGCATGATGCGTCTGGTTTTGAAAGGGATTCCACTCCAGCAATCGTTTGTGCGTCACCAGCATCCGCGAGCCGGTGCGCAAGATCGCATCCAGACTGTAAAAAGCTTCATACGGCAGGCAGACGATCGTAAATAAAATCTGCAGACCGTGCCTCCTCGCCTGACACATCATGTAAATCAGGTGATCACTGAGCAACACGTCTCCCGATTTGCGAAACAGATCCAAAAGAACGGCGCCCGCGGAAGGAATGAGCAGAATCCCTATCAGAAGCAGCGTCCATAGCCAGGCCGGAGGGAACATCGTCCAACCGCCGATGAGCATGATAATCAAGGCGGCAGGAACGAGACTGCGGCGGAGGTTGTCGAATATTTTCCACTGGGAAAGGCTCGATAGGATATTTTTTTGATATCCTCCGCCCAAAACAGGAACCTTTAATCTCAGCCAACCGGCAATTTGCCAGTCCCCGCGAATCCAGCGGCGTCTGCGACTCACATCCACCCGGTACTGAGCTGGATATTCTTCATATAATTCCACATCGGAAATAAGCCCCGAGCGCGCATGACAACCCTCGATCAGGTCATGACTGAGTATCCGGTTTTCGGGAAGACGATTGTGCAATGTTTTTTCAAACGCGTCAACATCATAGATGCCCTTGCCGACAAAGGAACCTTCTCCGAAGGCATCCTGATAAATATCTGAAACCATGCGCGTATAAGGGTCGATCCCCGTCTGGCCTCCCCACAATCGCGAATACCGGGTCTGTCTGGTCCCGGATAAGCTTTCAGTTAGCCTAGGCTGAAGGATGCCGTAACCGGCGTTAATGATATTTTTCGATTCGTCAAAATGGGGACGGTTCAGCGGATGGGCCATCGTCCCGATAAATTTTTCCGCGGCATCGCGAGGCAGTTGCGTATCCGTATCCAGGGTAATGACATACTTCACATTGGATAATAATTCCGTGGCGCCGACAATCTTTGAAAAACGTTTTCTCTCGCCGCCTCGCAAGAGGGCATTGAGCTCGGCCAACTTGCCGCGTTTGCGTTCATAGCCCATCCATATACCTTCCTCCGGATTCCAAAGGCGCGGGCGGTGAAAAAGAAAAAATGTTCCTCCTTTGACGCCCCTGTATTTCTCGTGGAGGTCCTTGATCCCCTTCTCGGCCAAACGCAAAAGCTCGTCGTCTTCAGGCATTTTCTCCTGAGGGGCGTCGCAAAAATCAGTGAGAAGACCGAAGTGCAGATTATCTTCTCTGTTCGTCAGAAATCGAATTTCCAGCGCTTCGACCAAATCTTCCACGTTTTGAACATTGTTGAGCATCGTGGGGATGACCACCAGCGTGCTCGACTCCGGCGGAATTTCTAGAGAAAAGTCCATGCGCGGCAAGGGATGCGGATGCGTAAGCAGCGTGACCAGCCAATTGGTCAGAGCCACGCCCAGAGAGCTTGCGCTAAGAATCAGGACAATAGCCGCCGGAAACATGATCCAGCCTTGAACACTTGCCGCATGAATTCTTACCAGCAGGTATCCCGCCAATAATAAAGTCATCCCAATGATACTACCCAGGTAGAGCAGTAAGGGAGCCCGGCCCAGAACTCTTCCCATGGACTCGGAAAAAGTTAGGCGCATCTGCGCACTTTTTTCAAGTTGTGGTAATCCTTTGTCAATCAGATAATAACCAACATGGGTCATCCGCTCATCACCGCTTTTCCGGACCAGGGCGGATTTAGCCAAATCAATGGCTTTTTGTGCGACATCCCTTTCGAGCATCGGACTGTTTTTGGCAATTTTTTCTACGACATGACGATAATGGTCGCGCGTGACAAAATCCATTCGGACATAGACATCGCCGGGATCTTCCCGCAGCACTTTTTCAACCACACTCATGGTCTCGACAAATTCCCGCCAGTTCATCGTCGTCAGGAACCTAAGAGAGCCGATACTATTGCTGACGGACGCCTGGTCGGCGGCCAGTTGCTGATTCCCCGACTGGATCATCTGCTCGATGGTCAAATGCGATTCGGAAAGCCGCTGTTCGATCCAGCCCAGAGGCAAGGCCAACGCCGGACTCTTTCCCTGCAAACGGCGGGCAAATTCCGCGACAAATGGACTTAAAAGAGGAGAATCAGACCGGGCCATATCCGCAATAGCCAGCACAAGGCTTTTGGGATCTTTTCTGGCGACATCAACCATCTGATCCGCCCAATAATTGGCGCGCGCCCGGTCGGCAATATCGGCCATGATGCGCGTTCCGATACGCCGGAGATTTTCAATCAGCGCCAGACGCAGCATGATCGGGATAGCCCACAACTCGCCTAGTTTCAGATGGGAAACCGACTGGTAGGCTGTAATAAAACTAACAAGGTTTTCCAGATCCACTCTGCCGTCGCCGTGGGAAATGATCTCCTGCGCGATATCATAAACCCTGGGTAGTCCGGCGGAAGGCCCGCCTGAAAGCCAGGGCAGGCTCCGACTGAATCCACGAGATAAGTGACGTTTGGCTGTGCGGACATTTTCTTCAATCAAATAATAGTTATCCAGCAGCCATTCCTCAGATGGAGCGACAGGGCTGTTCGTCTTCACGACGGCAGTCAATTGCCGGATGGTTTCAATCAGAATATCGTCATTGTCATGGAGCCGTTCCAAAAGTTTCTCAGTTGCTTCCTTATTGGTTAATTGATGCAGGCTTGCCAGGTTTTTACCATGCTGTTTCATCTGGTCGGAACTGAACAATTCGGAGTGCAAGGGGAACTCGTTGCGGGTATGCTTTTTCCCGAAGCGACTTTTCGAAAGGTACTTTTTCAAGAATAATAAAGTATTGGCTGCTGTCTTGTAAATCAAATTCAATTTTTGTCTCCTTTTGGAAGAGCAGAGGTAACCATCATGCCTCGGAATCACATTTTTTTACCGGACTCACTTTAGAGAATGGATCGTTTGCCGTTATACCGCTCGGTATCGTAGTATTTATCCACATCGATGAGATTCAGGTGATCAGTAACATCTTTCATGGGCACCGATGTGATCTCACCATGGCGATAGCTTACCATCCTGCCGAAATCCTCGTTGACAATCATGTCCACGGCCGCGATCCCGAACCACCGCGCCGTCAGGCGGTCCCGGGCCGACGGCGATCCTCCCCGCTGAAGGTGACTCAATGTGACATGGCGGGTTTCCAATCCCGTTTTCCCTTCGATTTCCTTCGCGATATAGGCGGCAATGCCCCCCAGTGACCGGTGACCGAATTCATCCACCTTATTGTCCTTACAGAATTCTTTATTGACATTCATCATCGCGCCCTCGGAAACGACGATGATACTGTACTGAATCTCCCGGCCACGGCGTTCTTCGAGAAGATCGCAGACCCGTTCCATATCAAAACGGTGCTCGGGGATCAGAATGATGTAAGCGCCACTGCATTCGCCGCCGTGCAGGGCGAGCCAGCCCGCATGCCGGCCCATGGTCTCCACCACAAATATCCGGTTATGCGAACCGGCCGTCGTCCGGAGACGATCGATCTCTTCCATGATGATATTAACCGCCGAATCGAAACCCAATGAATAATCCGTGCCCACCAGATCGCCGTCAATGGTCTTGGGAATGCCGATGGTCTTGATGCCCAGCCGATGGAGCTTGGAGGCCACGCCGAGGGTATCCTCGCCGCCGACGGCCACAATGACGTCGATGCCCAGCCTGTCGATATTGTCCATCACTTTTAGCGAGGTGTTATTCTTTGAATTGAAGGGGTTGGTCCGGGATGTTCCGAGATTTGTTCCTCCGTAGCGGTCCCATGTGCGCACAATCTCCTCGTCGAGCTTCATGGTGTGACGGGCCAGGCTCTCCGGACTACCCGGATCGACCTCCACGAGGCCCTTCCACCCGTCCCGGATACCGATGACGTCGAAGGTGACGGACCGCTTCTTCGCGAGAAGGGGATCAAGAGCCGTTTTGGTCACCCATTTGATCGCGCCGTTGAGGCCCGGGCAATCGCCGCCACCCGTTAAAACAGCTATTCTCATGGCTATTTTTCCTAAAATATTATTTTACTGTTTCGTTACAAAAAATAGACGACGTCACATTTCTTCTTGATCAATCAGCAGAAAGGCAGTTGGATATTTGGAATCGAGAAAACCGGTTTCTCAGGATGCAACCATTGGTAATTTGTTTTTGCTCGTTTGCAGTCTGGGTTCTCGGTGGTCTCACAAGATGTTAATCAGCATTGGTAATAATATTGCATATTTCTTAGTTTTTATCAACTGAAGTGTTTTGACCAGGTCATTCGGCCGCCCTATATTGTCCACAGCATCTTCCTCGGCAACATTATCTATTAACGATTCAAAAAAGTCATGGTCAGGATATTGCTGTCACCTTCTCGCCGATAAGCCACCGTATCGGCCATCTTACGAATCAGGAACACGCCCATGCCACCGACCTTGCGGCAGGCCAGATCGGGTTGCAAATTGGGATCGGCAAGGAAGAGAGGATTGAAAGAAACACCTGCATCACGGATTTCAATTGTCAGCGCCGAATTATCCGAAGCCGGACACCGCACTTCGACCTGTCCCTGGTTTTGGGCATAGCCATGCACAAACACATTGACCAGCGCCTCTTCCGCAACCAGTTCGATCCGCTGCCGGGCCTCTTCGGAGAATCCCTTTTTTTTCGCCTCGGCTGTGATAAAAGTCAGCAAGTCATGCAGGCTTTCCACCCGGGCGGGCATTTGTTTGATCAGCATAGACGCTCATTTCGGCGCGACGCTATTGGAGGGCGTCTTGGGCCGCTCCCAGGGTTTCGAATGCAGGGATAAGGGCGATAAATCCCGATATGGTGAACACGTCTTTCACGTTATCCCGGAGTCTGGCCATGCACAGCTTCCCGTCGCGCGCTTTCATTTTTTTGGCGGTAGTGAGAAATACTCTCAGGCCGGCGCTGCTGATATAGTCGAGTCCATCGAGATCGAAAACCAGCTTTGTTCCCGATTGTTCAAACCACTGGTTGATCCGCTCCTCCAGTTCGGGAACGGTTACGGCATCCAACCGGCCTCGAATCGCAAAAACGAAGATATTTGACTCATTGGTAACGACAATTTCCATGGGTATGCTCCTTTTATTATGGCTCGAACTTAAAATGCATTCAGCCACCTCAAGTATAGAAAGAACGAAAACACCTGTCAATGAGTTTTCAGTGTTAAGTTTTAAGATTTAAGTAATTAAGTATTTAGTAATTAAGTTTTAAGTTTTATGTTTTAGTGTGAACAGGCTGTATTCAGACCATTTTTTACTTAACCCTTAACCCTTAAAACTTAAAACTTAAATCTTAAGACTTAAATCTTAAGACTTTTGTTTTGAGGCGAGTTTATGCTATAGGGGTGCAAATATTTTTGACCTGAGGAGAACCGTAACCCATGATCTACAATGAAGAATTCGAAACCCTCCCCCGAGAAGCCTTGGAAGCGCTGCAACTCAAAAGGCTGCAGCAGGTTGCCTCACGGGTTTATCATAACGTCGGCTTTTATAAAAAGTCCTTCGATAAAGCGGGTGTCTCGCCTGATAATTTGAAATCTCTCGACGACCTCAAACGGTTTCCCTTCACCACCAAGCAGGATATGCGGGATAATTACCCCTTTGGATTATTCGCCACGCCGATGAGCAATGTTGTACGCCTGCACGCCTCGTCGGGCACAACCGGTGCATCCACGGTGGTCGGCTACACGAAGCGCGATATTGAAACCTGGGCGGAACTGATGGGACGATGCTTTGTGGCCGCGGGCCTCACCAAAAACGACATCATCCATAACGCATACGGATACGGCCTGTTCACCGGGGGCCTGGGCGCTCACTACGGCGCGGAAAAAATCGGGGCCAGCGTCATCCCGATGTCCGGGGGCAACACCAAACGCCAGATCACGATTCTGCAGGACTTCGGCCCGACGGCTATCTGCTGCACACCCTCTTATGCTTTGAATCTAGCCGAACAGGGTCGTGCCATGGGCGTGGATATGCGCACACTTTCGCTTCGCGTGGGCGTCTTCGGCGCGGAGCCCTGGAGCGAACAGATGCGTCAGGAAATCGAAAAAGCATTGGACCTGACGGCCATGAATATTTACGGCCTGTCTGAAATCATGGGTCCGGGCGTATCGATGGAGTGCGTCGAAGCGCGCGACGGGATGCATATCTTTGAAGATCATTTTTTGGTAGAAACCATCAATCCGAAGACCGGCGAAGTGCTGCCGCCAGGTGTTGAAGGCGAGCTGGTTTTCACGACACTGACCAAAGAAGCCTTTCCACTCATCCGTTACCGGACGCGCGACATATCCCGTTTGAATCCCGCGCCCTGCCGCTGTGGACGAACGCACTACCGCATGGACCGCGTCATGGGTCGCAGCGACGACATGCTCATTATTCGCGGTGTCAACGTTTTTCCCTCGCAGATCGAAGCCGTGCTGGTGGGCATCGAAGGACTCGAACCACATTACCAGTTGATTGTTGACCGGGTGGACGCACTCGACACACTGGAGGTGCAGGTGGAAGTGACGGAAAAACAGTTCGAGGGCGCCGACGAAGTCAAAGTGCTGCAGAAACTGGAAAAACAACTTCTCAAGGATATGAAAGATTATCTGGGCATCACCGCCAAGGTCAAACTGGTGGAACCTAAAACCATCCAGCGCTCCGAAGGTAAGGCCAGTCGAGTGATTGATAAAAGAAAACTGTAGGCTGATACCCCTGCGGGGCACACGAGACCGAAGGCTAAAGGTTCAAGGTGAAGCGCGGAATCCGGCGAATCCAGCATGCGCCGGAGCTAATCAGCGAGGGTGCCATAAACATTGTTCGGCGGGATGATACCTCTTTTATCCAAGGATACGACACATTCAGCGAAGTGTTGGCTTCCTTTGCGGTTATGGGCTACCAGTGCCTGAACCACTTCCCATCTTACTTCATTTCTTTCTGCCATCATCGTGATATGCTCGAGGGCAGTGCGATTGTCGAATGATACGGGTCGGTAAGGCCTTCTGGACGTAAGGGCGTCATAGATATCGCAGATGGCCACAATCTCGACCATCCGGTCACTCAGCCTTATGCCCCGAGGATACCCCGAACCGTCGATCCTCTCATGATGATCCCTGGCGACGCGGGCGGCAATATGATCGACGTTCTGTGAGTAATAGCACAGGAGAATATATCCCGCTGTTGTATGATGTTCCAGATTTTTTCTTTCGTCGCGCGTGAGAGGAGATGCCTTCGTCAGTATCTCAAGGGGAACGCATACTTTGCCTATATCATGCAGCGGACTTGTTGCCATCTCTTTTATTCTAACCTGATAATTGGGTACAAGTTCCCTGGAGAGAAGGGTTAAATAGGCAAATACCATCAAGATGTGGCGGTAGGTATAAGAATCATGTTGTCTGAAATATTCTATAGACTCTAGCTTAGGCCCGGCGAGCTGTACCTGTTCCATTAAGTAAATAATTTCAGCAAGTTCATTCTCATTACTGAATAATGCATTGCCGGGAGGCTGACTGACAAAATCCAGGATATCTTTTCTTACCGTTCCAAATTGCATGAGGAAATATTTTTTTTGATAATCAGCGCTGCCTGAAGATACGAGGGTATGAAAATCATCTTCCGACAGATTGGTTCCGGCCGGAAGCAGCAATTGTCGGTCCAGTGAATAAACTGGATAATCAAGTGTCAATTCAGACATGAAATCACCCTTCATTATTGAAGCGATTATTTTTCCAGAAAACGCCACTTGCCCTTTGTGCCACCCCGCAATGAGTAGCGGCGGGATAACCCCGCCTCTACTCCTAACGTTTCACGAACCACGCGCTCCGTTTATCCTCACAACCTTCGGTCTCGTGTGCCCCGCAGGGGTATCAGCCTCGTGTCCCCTTTAGGGGAAAAATCCTTTTCTACCTCTGCCCCAACAGTTTTCTTGCCACAACCACGCGCTGGATTTCGTTGGTGCCTTCGTAGATCTGGCAGATTTTCGCGTCACGCATGTGACGTTCCGCCGGATATTCCTTCACATAGCCGTAACCGCCGAAGATCTGCACGCATTCGATGGATGCACGCATCGCGACGTCCGAGGCGAAGTATTTGGACATGGCCGATTCTTTTTCAAAGTCATGACCGTTGTCCTCCAACCAGGCGGCCCGCAATAAAAGAAGTTCCGCCGCGTCGAGTTCCGTGGCCATATCCGCGAGTTTAAACTGAATGGCCTGATTGACGGCGATGGGTTTGCCGAACTGGATTCGTTCTTTGGCGTATGCGACGGAATCTTCCAGACAGGCGCGTCCGATGCCGCAGGCCTGTGCGCCGATGCCGATACGTCCGGCGTTGAGCCCCGCCATCATTTGCTGGAAACCCTGCCCGGGCTTGCCCAGCAAATTGGCCGCGGGAACTTCCGCGTCCTCGAAAACCAGTTCGGATGTACCGGAAGCAAGGATGCCGAGTTTCTCTTCGATCTTGCCCACTTTAAAGCCGGGGGTTTCCTTTAAATCGACAATCAGATTGATGACGCCTTTATAGCCCAGTGATGTATCGGTTGTGGCCGCCAGGACACAGTAACGGGCCACATTGCCGTTGGTGATAAACGTCTTGGTGCCGTTGACGATATACTTGTCGCCTTTAAGTTCCGCCTTGCAGCGCAGCGCCGCCGCGTCGGAACCCGCGCCCGCCTCCGTAAGGCCGTAGCAGCCTTCTACTTCGCCGCCCGCCACGGGTTGGAGGAATTTCAGCTTCTGCTCATGCGTTCCGAAGGTTTTGACCGGATGGCCATACAGCGTGTTGTTGACGGACACGATTACACCGCAACTGGCGCAAGCCTTGGAGATCTCGATCATGGCCATGACATAGGTCACGTTGTCCATGCCTGCCCCGCCGTATTCGGTGGAAACGGACACGCCCATGATGCCCATTTCGCCAAGCTTCCGGCAAATCTCCTCGGGGTGACGGTGTGTGTGATCCAGTTCAGCCGCAACCGGTTTAATTTGCGATTCGGCAAATTTCCGAACCATGTCTCTGACCATTAATTGTTCTTCCGTGGGTGCAAAATTCACTTTCTTTACCTCCTAAAATAGTTATTTCCCCTTAAATACCGCGGCCCGGCGTTCGATGAAAGATTGCAGACCTTCCCTCATATCTTCACTTTTCATGACTTCCGCTACATCCTGATAAATCATGGCCTTGGCTGCTTCTTCACCCTGAAGGGCGGCCACGCGGCATGATTTTAAAGCACTCTGCACAGCCAGCGGAGCGGCGCTCGCCACGCGCCTGGCAAGCTCCAGGGCTTTTTCTAACTGCCGGCCCGGCTCGGTCAGATGTTGAACCAGTCCCAAGCGGTAAGCCTCCGCCGCATTCATTTCATCACCGGTCAGCATATAACGCTGGGTGTTGCCCCAGCCGATTTCTTTGGGCAGTCTGAGCGTTGCTCCGGCGGCCGGGAAAAAACCACGGCGCACCTCCAGCATGCCGAACCGGGTGTCTGTGGCCGCCACGCGAATATCCGTATTGAGCATCATCTCAAAACCCCAGGTATAGCAATAGCCCTGAACAGCCATGATGATGGGTTTGCGGCAGCGGGCATCGCTCATCATGTAAAACGGATCAATTTCGTCTTCATTGACGAAAGGAAAGCCTTTGCCAGCATCAAATGTGCCTCCCCAATCTGTTAATTCCAGTCCGGAAGTAAAATGAGGCCCTGCGGCATACACAAGGCCCACGCGCGCTTCGTCATCCCGATCCAGGCTGAAGTAGGCGCGAGCCAGCTGGTGATACATTTCCTGCGACATGGCATTGTATTTTTCAGGACGATTAACTTCGATCAACAGAATATGCTCTTCAGTTTTAATGTTGATGGTCATATCGGGTTCCTTTTTTAATTAATGACCGGCAGTATAAGGAAAGGAGGCTTCCATGTCAACGCAATAATATTGCAACATCCACGACCTTACTGTGCATCTGCAAAAGATCATGGATGGTTTCACCGACCAGCTCATTGCCCGTGCTGGTGTCCATCACATTCAAGGAACCAGGCTGCTCATCGGGAGGCTATCATGTCTTCGACCATCGCGGCGGCATCACGCACACAAGGGCGGCAAACTAAATTGAAACATTCGTTGTTTTTAAAATAGGCCTGTCCGTCCGGCGTGCTCAAGTCACAACCGCTTAATAATTCACGGCAAAGGCAGGAGCCGTGTTTAGCGGAAAAACGATTCATGAATTCGCGGATTTTCAAATACGCAATATCCGTTTGGGCGCGTTCATCCTTTTCCCTCCTGCCGAATTTCAGGCCCAGCGCCATAATTCCGCCCGATACGGCGCCGCAGACCTCGCCCATGCGCCCCATGCCGCCTCCAAAACCACACGAAAGCATGAAGGCATTATCCACATCCAGTCCCAATTCGTCACAAAAAGAAAACAAAACGGATTGTGCACAATTGTAACCTTCCACAAATTTTGCCTCGGCAGCTTCAGGGTGTTTTTTCATGACCATTCCTTTCAATCAAATTTTCAATTTTTTTCGGAATCTGACATTTTTTTCGTTGACCATGCATCATTAGAATAACATTTTTACTTTCATATTTAAACGATTATTACCCATCACCCATATGCCGATACCCCCCTTATTTCCCAAAATTTCCTCTTGACAAATCAAAATATAGTTGCATATTACAACCATTATGAAAAAGAACAGGGATAACCAAATCGAATTAATCGATGTTTTCATCGGGCTTGCGCAGGCGACGCGATGTTGCAGGCAGGACACCGCCTTCTGCGGTGGGGTTACTTTTCATCAGTTTGTCATTTTGGATGCCGTTGCCAAAAACAAGGAACTCAAGATTTCGGATTTGCACTCGCTTTTGGCCGTGGAAAAAAGCACGACGACCCGGCTGCTGAATCCTTTGCTTGCCAAAGGTCTTCTGAGCAAAGAAAGGTCTATCTCCGATTCCAGAGCCTTTGTTCTGACACTCACAAAAAACGGCAGGGAAACGCATCGCCGGGTTCAGGCCTGCCTTGAGGATTTTTTCAGTAAGGTTTCGGGCAATCTGCCGGCGAACAAGCAGGAGATTATTTTGCAGGCAGTACAAATTTTTATCAATGCCATCAAACAGGCATCCGGCACGTTTAATTGTTGTCGTTAATGTTATCGAGGGTATCCAAATATGGAGAAAAATAAAAACAATCTTAGTCTGGCCGACAAATTTGAGTTTCCGGTCATCCAGGAGCAGATTCGTTGTGGGTGCGGCACAAGCCCCTTACCCAATGCCGTTCATACGATGCCACAGCTGGATCAATCTTTTGTCTCGGGATCGATGACCACGCCGGCAGGCGAACTGCCCAAAGTATCATCAGCGCTGACCCGGCATGACCGGTGGGGAACAATCAAGGCCCGCTTGGGTGCCGGTAGGTCGCATTACACGATTGATCCCGGACTTTATGCTTTGGGCCAGCCGGATGCAGAAGCGCCTATCCTGATTACCGCCAATTACAAAATGAGCTTTGACTATCTGCGGCAGGCGCTTGCGGGCCGCCATGCCTGGATTCTGGTTTTGGACACCAAGGGCATCAACGTATGGTGCGCGGCGGGAAAAGGCACATTCGGCACGAAGGAACTCATCCAGAGAATAGAGACGAGCGGCCTTAAAAAAGTCGTCGATCACAGAAAAATCATTCTTCCCCAACTGGGAGCGCCCGGCGTGGCGGCGCATCAGGTCAAACAATTCACCGGCTTCAAGGTGTATTATGGCCCCGTGCGCGCGGCGGACTTGAATGATTATCTTGACGCCGGATTAAAGGCCACAAAAGAAATGAGAATTATGGCTTTTCCGTTAAAAGACAGGGCGGTGTTAATTCCCATTGAGCTTCTGATCACGGCTAAACCCTTTATGCTTGTGTCACTTGCCCTTTTAATTCTGTCGGGCATCCTGGGACAATCTGGATTTCAGACAAATATTTTCCATGATGGATTATTTGCCGTCGGGGCGCTGGCCTGCGCTATGCTGGGCGGTGCGGTGCTCAATCCACTGCTATTACCTTATATTCCCGGACGCGCTTTCTCTGTCAAGGGGCTTATCATCGGACTGGTCATTGCCTTGGGACTGATCTATCTGCGCGGTATTGATGTGCAGCTCTGGGCGGGTCGCGCGGAAGCACTGGCGTGGCTGCTGATTATTCCGGCGATATCGGCTTATCTGGCCATGAATTTTACCGGCTGCTCAACCTATACATCGCTTTCCGGCGTAAAAAAAGAAATGCGGTTTGCTTTGCCGCTGGAAATGACGGCAGGGATTCTCGGCCTGGCCGTCTGGATAGCATCATTAATCATGGCATAGGAGCAATAATGAGAAGCATGGTTTATCTGAAAAATGTCGCAACACTGACGATGGACACGACGAAATGCATTGGCTGCGGACTTTGCCTGGATGTCTGTCCCCACAATGTATTTAAAATGAATGGAAAAAACGTGAAGATTGTGGATCGCGACGCTTGTATGGAGTGCGGCGCTTGCAGCCGAAATTGTTCAACGGGCGCGATCAGCGTTCAATCCGGCGTCGGTTGCGCGGCTGCTGTCATTAACAGCCTGCTGGGACGCAACGGGGGTGAATGTTGCTGTGGGCCGCAAACAGATGACTCAAGTGCGCCCAGAAGCGGCGGCTGTTGCGGTTGAGCTTTTCACTTAACGCCAGCACCTACTTGCATAAGTTAGCCTTCTGTTAGTTCGACCGTAGAGAAAAATCTTTTTAACGATGTATGGATCGGTTTAATTCCATGATATAGTCGTCAACCATGGACGGCTTAGTCATAGGGCGTCCAGAAGGGCCAATGAAAGCAGAAAATGATATGGTCATGAATGCCAAACTCGTATATGATATGAAGCATGAAAAGAGGAAGCGGTATACTGCTGGGCGTATCTTCATTGCCCGGCCGGTTTGGCATCGGCACACTCGGACAGGGTGCGCGTGAATTTGTGGATAAGCTGCAGATGAGTGCGCAGACTTACTGGCAGATTCTGCCCATTTCGCCAACGGGATTTGGGGATTCACCGTATCAGACTTTCAGTACATTTGCTGGTAACCCTTATTTTATCGATCTTGACGATCTTTATAATGAAGGCCTGCTACCCCAAGACGCACTGGATATGTGTGAGGATCTTTTCGGGGGCGATCCGTGTTCAGTGGATTATTACGCGCAATATATCGGCAAGTCGAAGGTGCTGCATCTTGCATATTATAAAAGCTCCGATCGTCTTAAGGAAGATATAGAAGCATTTAAACAGCGGCATGCCGGCTGGATACACGACTATGCGCTGTATATGGCGCTAAAAAGCGCCCATGAAATGAAAACTTTCCATGATTGGCCTGAAGAACTCATACAACGGCGGGGCGACGCTCTTAAAGCGGCTGCGTTGCATTTGGAAAAAGATTTCCATTATCACATATTTGTTCAATACCTTTTTTTCAGGCAGTGGGACGTGTTACGCAAGTATGCAAACGGAAAAGGGATAAGTATTATTGGAGATATGCCCATTTACATGGCGCCGGACAGCGCGGATGCCTGGATGGGCTGCGACATCCTTGATAAACAAGGACGCGTTGCGGGTTGTCCCCCGGATTACTTTTCGGAAACGGGGCAGCTTTGGGGAAACCCGCTCTATGACTGGGATATACTGAGGAAAACGGGTTATGCATGGTGGATTAAGCGGATCGCTCATCAAATATCCCTGTGTGATTATCTGCGCATCGACCACTTCCGCGCATTCGAATCCTACTACGCGATACCCGCTGATGCAAAGACGGCCGCAACGGGGCAATGGATTCCCGGCCCGGGGCTGGACTTTTTTTGCAAAATCAAAAATGCGCTGGGTGAACTGCCGCTGATTGCCGAGGATTTGGGCTACCTGACGCCGGAAGTCTTTGAGCTGCTCCGAGCGACGGGTTTTCCGGGCTTAAAGGTGCTTCATTTCGCTTTCGCTCCGGATGGCAGCAGCATCTATCTGCCGCACCGCTATGAGAAAAACTGTGTGGTTTATACAGGAACGCATGACAACGACACGACGATGGGCTGGTACAACGGACTTTGCCCTGCCGAACGTGCTTTTTTGGATGCGTACCTTGACGGCGTGAATGAGGAGTGTGTGCACTGGCAGTTGATCCGGCTCGCCATGGGTTCCGTTGCGGATGTGTGCATCATCCCGATGCAGGATATACTCGGGCTGCCCTCGTCTGCGCGCATGAATCGGCCGCAGACGTCACAGGGAAACTGGCAATGGCGGCTGTTGCCCGGCCAGTTTGACGAAAAAATCGTGCAGAAGCTGGCAGACGTGACAAGGTTATTTGGCCGTTTGGGTTAAAACAGGCGGCATCCGGCGCGATAGAAGAATCCGACGACAAAAATTTATGCGTGTATGCAAATGAAGGACTATCAACAATACATCAATACGGACGATATTTATCTGTTCAACATCGGAGAGGCGCAACAGGCTTATGCCACCTTCGGGTGTCACCCGGTGGATGAACTTGGTATGCACCGCTTTCTGCTATGGGCGCCCAATGCGCGGCATGTCAGTGTTGTGGGGGATTTCAATGGTTGGGATGCTTCGAAAAACCGGATGGAACGGCTCAATACCGGCGTCTTTGCCGCGTTTGTGCCGGGTCTTCGGGACGGCGACTGTTATAAGTATGAAATAAAAGGCTACGACGGCCGAATTGTGCTCAAGGCGGATCCGTTCGCCTTTCATGCCGAGGTTCGTCCGGCGACCGCCTCGAAGGTCTGGCGCCTGGGCGGGTACCATTGGCGCGATGCGGAATTTCTGCAACGGCGCTCGGAAGAAAACGCTCTGAGCCGGCCCATGGCCATCTACGAAATGCACATCGGCTCATGGCGCACACGCGAGGGGTATCACTTTGCGAATCTGCGGGATGTGGCCGACGAGCTTTCCGAATATCTTGTTGAGATGGGATTTACGCACGTGGAGATCATGCCCGTTACCGAATACCCGTTAGACGATTCATGGGGATATCAGGTTACCGGCTATTACGCGGTGACAAGCCGTTTCGGTACACCACAGGATTTTATGTATTTTGTGGATACGATGCACGCAAAAGGCATCGGGGTCATTATGGACTGGGTGCCCGCCCATTTTCCCAAGGATGCACACGGCCTTGCCCGGTTCGACGGCACATGCCTTTATGAACATCAAAACCCGATGCAGGCCAATCACCCGCAATGGGGCACACTGATATTCAACTATGGCCGTCCCGAGGTTGTCAGTTTCCTGGTTTCCAGCGCCATGTATTTCTTTGACGTTTACCACATTGACGGCATTCGCGTCGATGCGGTCACGTCGATGCTCTATCTGGATTATGCCCGCAATGAAGGCGAATATGTGCCCAACGAGGATGGGGGCAATATTGACCATTCCGCAGTGGCTTTTCTGCAAAAGCTGAATTCCGTGATATTGACCAGGTATCCCGGCACGCTCACCATTGCGGAAGAATCGACGTCGTATCCGCTGATGACCAAGCCGCCCTATAACGGGGGACTCGGCTTTGTATTCAAATGGAATATGGGTTTTATGCATGATACGCTCAAGTATATGTCTATGGATCCCTTTTTCCGTCATGATCATCATGACAAACTGACGTTTTCGATGTGCTATGCCTTTACTGAAAACTTTATTCTGCCGTATTCGCACGACGAGGTTGTCCACGGCAAGAAATCTCTGCTCAATAAGATGTATGGCACTTATGATGAGAAGTTCGCGTCCATGCGTGCCTTACTCGGTTTTATGTATGCGCATCCCGGGAAAAAACTGTTGTTTATGGGGAGCGAGTTCGGGCAGTTCATCGAATGGGATCATCAAAAGCCGCTCGACTGGTTTCTGCTTACGCATGAAAGGCACCGCCAGATGCAACAATATGTGAAGGCGCTCAATGCTTTTTACACCGCATGCCCCGCCCTTTATCAGATCGAAGATAATTGGGGGGGATTTACCTGGCTGAATGTGGACGAAGCGCAGCACAGCGCGATCAGCTTTATGCGCCGCGGCGACGGGCCCGGTGACGTCTGTATTTGCGCTTTCAACTTCACGCCGGTGCCGGTGGAACATTTTGTGATCGGGTTGCCGGGCCATGGGCGGCTGCGAGAGACGTTCAGCAGCGATAATGTGTTGTTTGGCGGAAGTGGTCATCATCACAAGGCGATCATCACGGCATCCCACGAAGGATTTGCCGGACAGCCATACAGAGCTGCGATTAATCTGCCGCCGCTTGCGGCCGTATATTTTGATTATGATGAAAAAGGATCGGTAATGTGACATGAACAAAGAACTGCAAATAATCATGGCGGAAAAAAATAGGGAAGTTCTGCCCGGGATCCTGATGGCCGGAGCGGAATGTGCGCCGTTTGCTAAAACGGGAGGGCTGGCGGATGTGATCGGAACGTTGGCGAAAGAACTGAAAGCACTGGGATTCGATATCCGCCTGGTGCTGCCGTTTCATCGCGTCATCAAGGACCAATACCGGGAGCGTGTACGGCACATTGTCAGCTTCAGCGTGGATATCGGCCGGCATTCTGAATACGTCGGTGTTGAACAGTACGACTGGGATGGCATACCGGTTTACTTTATCGACAATGAACATTACTTCGGTCACAACATTTACTGCGGCGGCAATTTCGAGGGCGAACAGTATGCGTACTTTTCCCGCGCGGTTATCGAAGCGATACCTGTAATCGGTTTTGATCCGGATATTATCCATGTCAATGACTGGCACACGGCGATGATCCCCATGCTGCTTAAGACCCAATACGATTTGCATCCGCAGGGGAGGTGCAAGACCGTTTTGTCGATCCATAACCTGGGTTATCAGGGGCGCTTTGATTTTGGTTACACGTCGTATCTGCTGGATATCGAGGGCCGATATGATCATCCAGACTATATCGAGTTTCATGGCGGCGCTAATTATTTGAAGGCCGGTATCGTTTTTGCGGACAAGCTGGTCACCGTCAGCCCGACATACGCGCAGGAGATACGGACGCCGCATTATGGTGAGGGGCTGGACGGGATACTGGAAACACGCGCGGACGACCTGATCGGCATCCTCAACGGCATTGACACCATAGCCTTTCATCCGGCAGCCGACCCGCTGATCCCCTATCCGTTCGACGCCGCATCGCTTTCGGGAAAGCAGAAAAACAAGCAGGCCCTGATTGCCGAACTCGGGCTCAAGATCGGTCCTGCTATGCCGGTAATCGGAATGGTGACCCGATTGACGAAACAAAAAGGGATTGATCTCGTACTGAGTGTATTCGACGAGATCATGGACGCAGGTCCGGGTTTTGTGCTGATCGGAACGGGGGATAAGGAATATGAACACTTCTTCCAAGGGGTTGCCCATCGGACGGGCAACCGGGCGATAGGCCTGATGGAGTTTAACGACCCGCTGGCTCATCGCATATATGCGGGAAGCGATTTCTTCCTGATGCCTTCCATGTTTGAACCTTGCGGCCTCTCTCAGATGATCGCTCTCCAATACGGCACACTGCCTGTTGTCCGCGCGACGGGCGGACTGAAGGATACGGTTGCTCCCTATAACGAATATACGGACGAAGGCAACGGGTTTTCTTTTGAAAACTATAACGCGTACGATATGCTCCATACCGTGCGGTACGCACTGAATATTTATTCGAATAAGCAGCGTATGAACTCGCTTCGAAAGCGGGCCATGAACCAGGATTTGAGTTTTCAAAAGAGCGCGCTGGCCTACGCGAAGCTGTATATTTTGACAGCCGGACAATGACCAGCATGATTTTCGTTGACAGGCGTTTCGTCGTCACATAAAGAGTCAGGCATTGCAGCGGGAGCTTCGGATATTCCCAATTTTGCAATCAAAGGCATACGGGTGAAAAACGGGATTTCAAAAATTAAGGGAATCATCGAGGGCAAATTAAAACGATATTACGGCCGCGCGCTCGAGAATGCCTCGGATGAGGAAATGTTCCAGGCGGTGGCGATGAGTATTCGCGACATCATCCTCGAGGGGGGGGTCAAGGCCAACGCAGATATTGAAAAGAAGGGGCTCAAAAAACTTTGTTATCTTTCGGCCGAGTTTTTGATGGGCCGGGCGCTCGTCAATAACATGATCAATCTCGGTTTGCTTGAAGACTACCGGGCCGTCATGACCGAGATCGGTTATCCCTTTGAAAAGCTCGAAGAGCAGGAAAATGAAGCGGCTCTCGGCAACGGAGGCCTCGGCCGGCTGGCCGCGTGCTTTCTTGATTCGCTTTCGACGCTGAACCTGCCTGTAACGGGCTACGGCATCCGATACGAATATGGCATGTTCTGCCAGCGCATCGTGGACGGTAAACAGACGGAAGTGCCGGACGACTGGACGGCAAAAGGGGATATCTGGGAAATCGAGCGGCGCGAAGAACAGATGGAAGTGCGTTTTGAGGGCACGGTTGAAGAAGTCTGGACGGACGACGGGCTGACGGTCGCGCATAAAAACTATCAGACGGTGATTGCGGTGCCTTACGATATGCCGGTCATCGGCTATGACAGTCGTACACCGGCGAGGCTCCGTCTATGGCGCGCGGAATGTCCCGCCGTATTTGATCTTCATTCTTTTAACAAGGGTGATTTTGTCTACATGTTGCAGCAGAAAGAGCTTGCCGAGTCCATATCCAAAGTGCTGTATCCCATGGACAACCATATTACCGGGAGAATGCTGCGCCTCAGACAGTACTATTTCCTGGCTTCCGCAACGATGCAGTGCATAGTGCGCGATCATAAGAAACTCTATGGCGATGTGCGTACGCTGCCCGAAAAAGTTGTGATCCAGATCAACGATATGCATCCGGCGCTGGCGATCCCGGATCTGATGCGGATCCTGATCGACGAAGAAAGCCTCGGGTGGGACGACGCATACGGTATTGTGAGTCGCGTATTCAACTACACCAACCACACGGTCATGCAGGAGGCCCTGGCGGCCTGGCCCGAGCAGTTATTCCAGTCGATGCTGCCGCGTGTGTACGCGATTATTTCCGAAATCAACGAACGCTTCAACCAAAAACTCAGCAAAGCATTTCCGGAAGACCGGGACAAAATATCTCATATGTCCATTATCGCTTACGATGAGATTCGCATGGCCAATATGTGTGTCGCGGTATGTCATGTTGTCAACGGCGTCTCCCAGCTTCACGGCAAAATCCTAAAGACCCGCACCTTCCGCGATTTCTATGTGATGTTCCCCGGGAAGTTTATGGCCATTACCAACGGCATTACGCAGAGACGCTGGCTTGCAGCAGCCAATCCGGCCCTGTGCACGCTGATTGCCGATCATATCGGCGATAAATTCATCCGCGACTACCACGAGCTGGAACGGCTGAAGCCGCTGGTGAATGATCAGCGATTTCTGGCCGATTTTGCGAGTGTCAAACAGCAAAACAAGCGACGCCTCGCCGAACATGTTTACAAAAAACAAGGAATTACACTTGATGCCGACTCCGTCTTTGATGTGCAGGCCAAGCGGTTACACGAATACAAGCGTCAGCTTTTAAAAGTGTTGCACATTTTATATCTGTACAATCGCTTTACCGGAAACGAGGGGTATTCTTTACCCCGGCCTGTAACGTTCCTGTTTGCCGCCAAGGCCTCGCCCGCGTATCGGAGAGCCAAGAGCATCATCCGTCTCATTAACGCGGTGTCCGTTCTTGTGGAAGCGCATCCGCGCACCAGGGACAGCATACGGGTTGCTTTTCTGGAGAACTACAATGTCTCTCTGGCCGAACTGCTGATTCCCGCGGCGGACATCAGCGAACAAATATCAACGGCGGGTTGCGAGGCCTCCGGAACAGGCAACATGAAATTCATGCTCAGCGGCGCCGTGACGCTTGGAACGATGGACGGCGCAAACATAGAGATATTTGATGCGGTGGGAGAAGACAATATCTTTATCTTCGGCGCTCGTGCGGAGGAGATTGCCTGGATGGAGACGGAGAACCTCTATCATCCGAAAAATTATTTTGACCGGAATGCGGATATTCGCGACGCCGTTTCACGCCTGGTGGATGGAACGCTGCCGGGTGTCGGCAAAGACCGGTTTCAGGAAATTTACCAATCGCTGTTGTTTGGAGACTATGACCGTGCGGACAAATACTTTCTGCTCTATGATTTTGACGCTTATCGCATCGCGTTTGAAAGCATACTGGCCGCCTACACCGATACGCCCGCCTGGACGAGAAAGGCCGCAGTCAACACGGCAAGCGCGGGATACTTCAGCGTTGACCGGACGATAGACGATTATAACCGGATGATCTGGGGGCTGGATTCGATCTGAAATCTAAAAGGTCTGTGGGGGCGATGCTGATCAATTACAGGAATGAAATGCTGCACGACTCGTCGCTGTATAGGTTCCGTGATCCTGTGGGGGCTTTGGCCACCTGTACCCCTGTTACCCTGCGTATCCGGACGAGCCTGGAGAAGGTGGACCGTGTGTATCTGTGCCTGTTTAGCGAGGGATTCCGCGAGGACCATCTCATGCAGCGGTCGGACGCATATTGGCAAATTGACATCACAGCGCCGTCGGTTCCCGATGTGTACTGGTATTATTTTACGGTCAATCTTGGCGGTAAGCTTTGCTATTACGGCGCCGGGGGAAGACGCACCGGCGGCATCGGTTGTGTCTATACCGACCCCCCCCCCTGCGTATCAACTCACTGTTTACGATGCCGGTTTTACGGTACCTGAGTGGTTTCAAAAAAGCGTAATGTATCAGATATTCCCCGATCGTTTCCAGCGCAGTGATGATCAGACGGCGCAGAAGGGCATGGCCTATCACCGTTCCAAAGGCCGCCGCGTCTATTATCATGAAAAGTGGGACGAAACGCCGCTTTTCACCCCGCTGCCCGGCGAAGCAGCCTATGAACCGTGCGATTACTTTGGCGGTACGCTCCAGGGCATCGAGGCGTCTCTGGACTATCTGCAAAGCCTTGGTGTGAATGTGGTCTATTTGAATCCGATATTCGAGGCGGCGTCCAACCACCGTTACAATACCGCCGACTACTTCAGCATCGATCCGGTGCTGGGCAGAGAGGCGGATTTTAAGTCATTGTGCCGAAAGGCGGATGACCTGGACATCCGCATCATACTGGACGGCGTGTTTTCCCACACCGGCTCCGACAGTATCTATTTTAACCGGGAGGGTGCTTATGAAAGCCAGGGCGCCGCAAACACTCCGGATTCGCCTTATTACCCATGGTACAGGTTTGAACACTATCCCGACCAATACCAATGCTGGTGGGGATTTAAATCGCTGCC
>JANYAF010000112.1 GCA_025355175.1 Deltaproteobacteria bacterium
TGCATACATATCAACTATGGTGTGATATTGAATCTGGATCAAAATGTATTCAACTTGAAATCGAGAGTCCACCATTTGAGTGGGAAATCATTTTCGCCAATGATTTTAAAGCAAAGGCGACGCTTCTTTTATGTAACGGGAAAAATGCTTTAATTACTATCGTCTGTGATCGTGAGATTGTGGCGCTTGCTGAATTATTCCAAACTGTAGTTAGTCACGTCCAGGCACTCTATGATGCGGCATTATTCAAGTGTGGTATTAGTGGCGCTATCTATGCGCGTGCCGCAGTTTTGTCTAATGGCCAAATGGCCAATATCTTTTTTAATGATGTCAACAATGTTATCGACCAAGGTGCGCTCGGTCTATCGGTAGAGCAGGTTACCAGATGCTCAATCCAATCTAATGTAGTAAGGATTTGCCTCTCTGATTTGCGCAATGCCTCTCTTAATCTTCAGGATGCAGGCATGTTGTGTTATAGGGCCATTGAGGCAATAATGCAGGATTTCAAGACATCAGAAAATGAAGAATCAAAAATAACTTGGCCCAAAGTCAGGGACAGCCTTCGCTTCGATAAATCATTTGTTGAACCTGTTAATAAGTATTCAATTTCAAACCGGCACGGAAAGCCGATATCCTTAAGCACTGAAAACGCTCACGATATTATCCGACGATCTCTGTTGCTTGTCGGTCGATATGCCCGATCGAAGATTTTGGGGTTATCGGTTGCTAATGAAGAGTTGCTAAAATAATTGTGGCCAAACCAGTGTCTGAAAGGAAGAAGGGAAAACAGAGGGAAAACAGAGGGACGCTGTTAACTTATTAACTTCTTCATCTAAAATGGCTTAAACCGTTACCAATTATAATATTCCGGCCATCGGAGATTTTCTTTCAACCATTTATTTTGTGAACCGTTTCTATTTGCCTGCATCTGTTCCTGGTGCACTTGCCAGTTGAATCCACCCCGTGTTCCCGATAATTATTAGTGGGCATTCAATATTCCTATCCATGGTAAATGACGCGAAATCTTGCTTTTTCGATTTGGTGTGCTATGTTGCAAGCCATGCAGCCAATAATCATTCCCCGGAAGGAACACCGGATCTCCCGGAAAAAGGTAAACCGGAATGTTCTCCGGACACTTTACCGACTCCGCGACAACGGTTTCATTGCTTATTTGATCGGAGGGTGTGTCCGTGACCTACTCCTGGAGCGCACACCCAAAGACTTCGACATCGCAACAGACGCCAGGCCCGGTCAGATCAAACGTCTCTTTAGCAATTGCCGTCTTGTCGGCCGCCGTTTCAGGCTGGCCCATCTGCACTTTGCAGACGAAATCCTCGAGGTTTCCACATTTCGGGCTGATGCCCTCTCTGATGAATCGGACATGGAGAGGCCGGTTCCCAATAACCACAAGCCCCGTCACCTCAAGGATGACTCCGGAATGGTGCTGCGTGACAACGTCTTTGGCACGCCGGAACAAGATGCCCTCCGCCGTGACTTTACGATCAATGCCCTTGCCTACAATATCTCAGACTATTCGGTCATTGACTACTCGACCGGACTTGGCGACCTCCGCGAGGGGCTAATTCGCCCCATCGGCGACCCATACATACGATTTACGGAAGACCCGGTGCGCATGCTTCGCGCCGTTCGTTTTGCGGCATCCCATAATTTTGTCATCGAACCTGCCGCGTGGGAGACGCTCTGTAATTTGTCCTCCACCATTTCCCGCGCGTCGCCGGGAAGGCTCTATGAAGAGATGTTGAAACTCTTCCTGTTCGGCGCTGCACGACCGGCTTTCGGTCTGCTGCACATAAGCGGACTCCTTGCCGCCCTCTTTCCCGGGCTCAGCAAGTGGTTCGGCGGAAACACCCATCGTCTGAACATCATGAATACAAATCTTGGACATTTCGACCAACGATACCAAATGGGCATTTCGCCATCCCCATCGCTTTTCTTTGCCGCATTCTTCGGTCCCCTCCTGGAAGAAACAGCGCTGGCAAGCCACCGGGATGGTATCCCCAGCCGGTTGACACGGGATGCCGTGTGCACAGAGTTCATTGAAGAGTGCTCCAGGACCGTGAGCATTCCCGGAAGGGTCGTAAGCCAACTGCGCAGCATCCTCACCATGCAGCACTTGCTTCACAGAGTGCCGCCGCGTCGTCCTTCTGTCATCGTCAAGAGACCTGAATTTACAGACGCCCTGGCATACATGCATCTCGAAGGGGAGTTGAAAGGGGAAAAGCGATCCGCTCTGGCATGGTGGGATGCCTTTCTTTCAGAGACGCCTTCTTCTATCATTACAGAAACGCCAACCGATGAAGCGCCGGCGAAACGACGGAGAAGGCGGAAACGCAGGGCAATTCGGGGGACATAACACTTAATTAAAGAAACAGAAGGACGCTGTGGCCCTCAATTGGGAGCCAATCGGGACATCCTATGATATTCCCAATGTGCCCCTAATCATCTGAAAAGTTTTCACAGCCTCTCCAGCTGGGATTGTCCGAACCGTTTTCCATCTTCTCTCCCTAGTTCATAGGTCTCCAGAAGACCGGTGGGATTGGTGTAATCCCATTTGGAAATGGTAATCGGCCGGGAAGGTTGTATGTAGGTGTGCTCCGGATTCGATGGAAGGGATTGATGGCGATAGCTGCGTGTTAAAAGGAAGAGCGTATTCCCGCCGACATCATCAACTGCCCGATAGGGCACGTTATCGATCAGTCCCCCGTCGAGCGCGACCGAGCCGTTCCAGTAAAGGACGGGCGTAAACGGCGGTGTGCAGGATGAAGCTAGAATAAGTTCGGCCAGCATCTCCGGCGTCGTACAGCTCCGGACGGACACGATTTCCGGCCTGAATCCGATTGCTATGGCCATTCTCGGATGCAACGGGGCAAGAAGTGATTTCTCGACCTGGTAACACAGAAAGCCCAGAAGGATCGCCATGGTTGGTCGCGCCCACACCGGCGGACGGGTAAGCAAGATCCGGATGTCAGGCCCCTGGTGAAGGTTTTTCAAAGCATCAGAATCAAACACTGTAAGGAGTGTATTGCGATACATCTCCAGATGCGGAAACATGGGAACACCTTTGAACAGATTTTCAGGATAAAAATTCTTTGGATTGCGCCCCGTGATTTTCTGGAAATACGCCATGGCCGCCGCCGCATTGCCGGAAAAGACAAAACAGGCCATAGCTGCCCCCGCGCTGACGGCGCCAACCGCACGTGGCCCGTTTTTCAGAAAAGGAGCAACCTCTTGCCAAAAGCCAACCTGCCAGGCGCAACGGGATCCGCCGCCTGCAAAGACCACGGATGTAAAATCGGTACGTTCCATTTCAATCCATCTTCCGGTATTTGTTGATGACGTCGCCTTCGATGCCGAGGAGAACGGAGGGACGCTGTTAACTTATTGCCTAAATCTTGCACGGTCTGATAATAATATTCAATGAACCGTCTGAGAGACCTGTTGTATAAAGGGATACGCCAATAACCCAAAAACAGCAGGAGGCACCCAGATGGCAAAAAAGCGAAATAAGGATAGCAGGAAAAGTTACGTCAGTAAACGATATAATGAGACCTGCGGGAGAGCCAGAAAAAGGAAACAGAGGGACACTTAATTATCTTGATTAAAATGTTGAGTTAAGTATTATATCCCATGCATCCGGCTAAAATTTTATGTTGACCGCGATTTGCATAACTACCGGGGCAAAAGCTCCTGGAAATACCACGGGCATACTGCCCTCCGCTTTGCGGGATAATTTGACTAACCAATTCCGACAAGTGACCTCGTGCCACATAAATTAAAACAAGAGAGGTATGATGATGAGCAATACGGTTTTAAAGGAGTTAAATGATGGTATCCTGTTATTGACATTGAACCGCCCCGAGAAGAAGAACTCGTTCAACGTCGAACAGTGGACGGCTTTTGCCTCAGAGCTGGATGCAGCCCGTGTAAACGATGATGTTAATGTAGTCGTCATCACAGGGGCGGGCAGTGATTTCTCGGCGGGACAGGACTTGAGAGACGCCGGAGTTCCCGGCGCGCTGCAAGCTTATAGAATTACGGAACGTGCGGTTGTTGACTTTGATAAACCGCTTGTTGGCGCGGCCAAGGGGGTTGCCGTCGGTGGAGGCGCAACCATTCTGTTCCATACCGATGTGCTCTATGTCGGTGAAAGTTTGCGGATGCGACTTCCCTTCAATAGCCTGGGGATGGCTCCTGAATTCGCGAGCAGTTATATGTTGCAGGCTCTCATCGGACCGCAGCGCGCGGCCGAGCTCCTTATGACCACGGAATGGATAGACGCCGATAAGGTTCTGGATACGGGAATAGCCTCCCGCAAATTCAAGAATGATGAGCTTTTGCAAAACGCGATGGCGAAAGCCGCTGAAATAGCGCAGTGGCCCTTGACTTCCTTGCTGGAAACGAAAAGGTGCCTCAAAATGGCGCATAAAGCGGGTATCGAAACTGCCCTGAAGGTTGAACGAGAGGCCATGGACAGACTGGCCGGCGGTCCGGCAAGTGTTGAGGCTATGATGGCATTCATAGAGAAGCGAAAACCCAATTTCCGCAACCTGAAGAAATAACCGCGTTAAACTGGTTCTACGCCTGTGGGATAGGAAATAGAGGTCAGGGTAGTTTGTGTTCAAAACCTGCTGCCCTAATTTCTGTTTTTGAAAGTTGATAATGATCAGTCCGGCAAAGGTCTTATTTTATCTCATCGAGTTCATCAATTGTTACGCCGCCGTTTACTATTCCAATTTCCTCTTTTTTTACCTTAGGAAAACATTCGGTTTCGGTGAGGTGGAGAATCTGCTGACGGCGGCACTCGGCGGCTTTGTCTATATTATTGCAGCCTGGCAGGGCGGCAAATTGACACAGCGCTATGGGTGCATCCGCATGCTTTACATGGGCTGCTGCGGCATCATTTTGTCGCTTATCCTGGGTATGGTACTCACTACCCCAACGGCGCAAATTATGGTGTTTTGTTTGTGGACAGTGGGGGTTTGTTTTATCTGGCCGGCCCTGGAAACGCTGATCAGTGAGAGGTCTGGCGCGTCGCTGGCGAAGATGGTCGGTGTCTATAATATCACCTGGGCTGCAGGCAGCGCGTTAGGATACTTCACAGCGGGTATCCTGATCGAGAAATTGGGCATGGCCAGCTTGTTCTGGCTTCCCCTTGGGCTTATGGTGGTCGAGCTTGCCCTAGTGCCATGCGCCGCAAGATTGCTGAAAAAAGAAAAGGATCGTCCATGTCATGAGGAGAACCTGACCTCAGCGGTCTGCGAAGCTGACGCCAAAAGGTTCTTGCGGATGGCTTGGATCGCCAACCCTTTTTCCTATGTGGCGATCAACACCGTCATCCCATTGATTCCCTCCATTGCGGAAAAACTTTCCCTTTCAACAGGCATGGCGGGCATTGTCTGTTCCCTCTGGATGTTTGCCAGGCTGGCTGCTTTTGCGGCCTTTTGGCGATGGACGGGTTGGCATTACCGTTTTAGCTGGCTGGCTGGGTCTTTTCTGCTGCTGATCGTCTGCTTTTTCGGATTGCTCATGTCGCCATCGATCGGAGTGCTTTTGGTCGCGCAAGTTGGCTTCGGCCTGTCGATCGGGCTTATCTATTACTCATCCCTCTACTATTCGATGAACGTGACGGAGAATCATGGTTCCAACGCCGGTTTGCATGAGGCGATGATCGGGGTGGGTCTGTTTATCGGTCCGGCCGTAGGCGCCGCCACGCTCTATCTCTTTCCCACCGCTATCGGCATCGGCGTCTGGTCTGTGGGCGGCCTGCTTTGTGCCGGATTTTCCAGTTTAATCTTTGTGAGACGTTTTAAATAGGATGGATCATCTGTTCTTCTACTGCAAATTCAAGGAATTCATAAATCTTCTTCCGGGCTTTTATGTTTTCTTTTCCGCAGACTGCCTTCAGTGAATCGATACCTGTAAATGAGCAAAGCAGCCTGCTTAAAGTGCGATCTATTGTCAGTGTTTTAACAGCGCCATCGCAATTATAAACAACCGGGTGTGTTTTCTTTGTGGAATAGTGCTCAAGGAATTCTTCAAATGTAAGTTCGCCGACTGTCATCAATTCATCGAAATCATATTTTAAGGAAAGAGAAATAGTTCCGGGTGATAAACAGAACACCGTTTCATCATTAAAACTTCTGCTCCCTGTCGTAACAAGTGGGCCTGCATAAAGCGAACGGTTCAGTGCACCGTGAATTATTATGATATCCTCCATCACAGGGAAGAGATGTTTTCGGTTATGCCTGACGAACTGCTCCTTGACAAAAGATGATTGCATAACTGTAATCGCCCCTCTTGTGAGTTCAAAAGGCTTTTCGCATGATGATAAATGCACTGCAAAATCTGAAAGAAAGTCAGAAGGGGCAAGGTTCAGGGTCTCCAGTGCCATGAACATCCAGCCCGCAGCGCCTCCACGGTTGTAGAAAATTTCACAGGCATTTTTCAGCCTTTCGGCTTCAGCCATTGCTGATTCTGAAAAACCCGGCGAGGAGATAAGGGTGTAAGGGGCATCTTGGAGAAAGTTCAGCAGGAAGGATTCTGCCTGATCATAGAGTGCAGTCCCCGGTATAACAGCCAGCGGAAAAATATCGAGATGGTTCGGCTGCAGACCCAGAGCATAATTCAGGCTCTCTTTGAATCCATCGGGTGTATCGCCCGGGAGTCCGTAGATCAGGTCAAGCCCGAAAATGGCGCCTGCCGAGTTAAGCAGCGCTATTTTTTCAGCGTATTTAACGGTGTCGATTGTTCTGTTAACATTGGCGAGGACTTCGCGACCGGCGCTCTCTAGTCCAACCTGGAGGCTGCAGTGAATCCTGGCAAAGAACCCGGCGATTTCACTGTCGATAAACTCTGCTCTTATTTCAAAAGTAAAATGAATCAGCGGCGCAATTTTAAGAATCATGTGCAGAATTTTTTTTGCACGCTTGATGTCGCTGTTAAAAGTCGGGTCCAGTACAAATACCTGGGTTACTTTTTTTTCTTCGAAGAGTTCCAGTTCTTTCCGGATACGTTCTAAAGAGATTTGCCTTACGCCTGCCACACCACGCGATTCAAAACAGAAACCGCATTTAAAAGGACAACCGCGGGAGAGTTCCCATAACAGGCCGGAATATCTGGAGGGATCGATTGTTCCGGTAAGAAAAGGCGAGGGCAGGGCGTTTAAGTTCATGACAGGCTGCTGGTCTTTCCCGGGATTTGCCTTTGCACCTTTCAAAAAGACCCCGGGTATGTCTTCCAGTGTATTGCAGTTTAGCAGTCTGCTCATTACTTCTGTCAGGACGATTTCACCTTCACCCTTAATAACAAAGTCAAAGGGTGCGCAATCGAGCAGTATTAAAGGAAGTGCTGTTGCCTCCGGGCCACCGGCGAAGAGTAATACAGCCGGGAATTTCCCTTTTATGATACGGCAGGTTTCAAGTACCAGGTGCCTGTTCCACAGGTATATAGAGAAACCGATCATATCCGGAATATTTCTACAGATGTCCTCTGATATAAAATCTGCAGAGTTATCGACAGTGTAATCATGAAATGACACGTCAAGTCGCAGGCTGTCGGAGGGAACTGAATCGATCTGCGCTTTAAGTGAAGCCGCAGCGAGAGGGACGGCCTGGGGTGAGTCCTTAATGTGTATGGATATAAGTTTAAGTGTTATTTTCTTCAAAAAGCGGTCCCCGGCATTTATTGATTTTCTAATTTAGACAGCCCATACCATACTTCACTCCACTTGCCCCTCAAAACTATTATATTGACGTGTGAAAATAATTCTCTTATGGTTCTTCCCAAGCATATATTCATTGTTTACGGATCATAAAATAAAAAAGGAGGCAGTATGAATAATTTCACTCTTTATAACCCGACAAAAATAATTTTCGGCAATGGGACGATTAAAGATATCGTCAAGGAAATATCAAAAGAATCAAAGATTCTGATTATCTATGGCGGCGGCAGCGTCAAGCGCAATGGTGTGCTCGATGAGGTGAAGGCCGCGTTGCAGGGCTATGATATTGATGAATTTGCAGGTATTGAGCCCAATCCCACTTATGAAACATTGATGCAATGCGTAGAGAAAGTGCGAAATCAAAAAATCGATTTCCTGTTAGCTGTGGGTGGCGGCTCTGTGATTGATGGAACAAAATTCATTGCTGCGGCAGTAAACTATGCAGGCGAGCCCTGGGACATCGTTAAATCGTATGGTCGCGGCGTACGCCAAGCCATACCCTTCGGCACAGTACTGACACTTCCGGCAAGCGGTTCCGAGATGAACAGCGGGGCGGTCATTACCCGGCTTGCTACCAAGACTAAATTGCCTTTCATGAATCCCCTGCTGTTTCCTAAATTTTCCGTGCTGGATCCCACAAAGACATATACATTGCCGGTAAGCCAGATCGGCAATGGTGTCGTTGATACATTCGTCCATATCACCGAGCAATACCTGACCTACCCGGTGTCGGGAAAAATCCAGGACCGTTTTGCTGAAGGATTGCTTTTGACATTGATAGAAGAAGGGCCGAAAGCTCTTACCGATCCGCAAAATTATGACGTTCGTGCCAATCTGATGTGGTGTGCCACACTGGGCCTGAATGGTCTGATCAGTGCGGGCGTACCCCAGGACTGGGCGACACACATGGTAGGCCATGAACTGACGGCATTGCATGGATTAGATCACGCCAGAACGCTGGCGGTTTTGTTGCCGGCCATGCTTAAAATCCGTAAGGACGATAAAAAACAAAAGCTCCTTCAATATGCCGAGCGTGTCTGGGGCATATCCCAAGGCGATGAAGATGCTCGCGTGGATAAAGCCATCGACAAAACCAGGGCATTTTTTGAAAGCATGCAAGTCAAAACCCGCCTTTGCGATTACGGCATTACGGCCGAGGCAATCCCCACCGTTGTCGAACAGCTCAAGGCGCACGGTATGGTGAAGTTGGGTGAAAAATTTAATGTCACGCCCGAGATGGTTGAGAAAATACTGGGGCTGTGTCTTTCGGTTTAGGTAAGTCATGAAACTCCAATTCTAAATTGAAGTTGGGGTTTTGTAGATTTCTGCAAGCACTGCTTTCTAAAGTCAGGCATCTGGCGAATTTATTGGACATCCAATATTTCAGGTGATAGTTATTACTAACGGCATACTTCCTTTTTGACATTTCCGTGGGTATCCAGTAGTTTTAAAGAAAGTTTGTATGCTATTAAAAATTATCGTCCATTTTGTTTCCATTTAGCAGGATTAATCGAAGCAAAGGTTACGAGATGAAAGAATCTTCCAAGACAAAATCGGAACTACTCGCAGAGATATCAATATTAAAGCATAAAATCCAGGAACTTGAACAATCTAGATCAGAGCGCAAGCAGGTGGAAGAGGCATTGCATCAGAGGGATGATAATTACCGCTTCATGATTGAAAATTCAGGAGAAGGAATATTGATCGTTCAAGGAGATATGATTACATTTGCCAATCCAGCCCTCGAAAAAA
>JANYAF010000119.1 GCA_025355175.1 Deltaproteobacteria bacterium
GCAAATTAACATGTAACGAGAGGCGAGTCAAGAGAAAATGCTCCGAGATATGAAGATTTATTTGGTTTTTAGTGCATCCATCGTTACATTACTCCGGGAAGGAAGGCTATTACAGCCTAAAAAGTACAAGAGTTTGATGGCCGACCAAGGCTCAAAGGCCATTATAGACAAGACCGTCGATTTTTTCGAAAACCGGATGGGCAAGACCAGGCTCACAGAGGACTACTGGAGCCGCATCTGGTACCGGGAGTTTCTCGATTTTCTAAAAAAAGAGCAGATCTTCTACAAGTTGCTCACACCGAAGCAATACGCCGACCATCCCGACTGCCGCTGGGACACCGCCAGAAACAGTGAATTCAGTGAACTGCTGGCCTTTTACGGCTTCGGCTACTGGTACTGCTTTCAGGTGACCATTCTCGGCCTCGGCCCCATCTGGATGAGCGGCAACGAGACCGCCAAGAAGAAGGCGGCGGCTCATCTAAAGGACGGGGCCATCTTCGCCTTCGGTCTTTCGGAACGGACTCACGGGGCGGACATCTACTCCACGGAGACAAGCCTCTTCCCCGATGACAAGGGCGGCTGGCTGGCACGGGGCGAGAAATATTATATCGGCAACGGCAACGAGGCAGAGATGGTCTCCACCCTGGGCAAGGTCCGGGACGGCTCTGACGACTACTGCTTCTTTGTCACCAACTTCCACAACAAGGCCTTTGAACTGAAGCGCAACGTCATATCCCATCAGGAATACGTCGCCCAGTTTGCCCTGAACGATTATCCCGTCACGGAAGAGGACATCCTCAGCCGGGGTCCGTCGGCCTGGGATTCAGCTCTGAACACGGTGAATGTCGGCAAGTTCAACATCGGCCCGGCCTCTATCGGTGCTTGCGAACATGCCTTCTACGAGGCCATCAACCATGCCGCGAATCGTATCCTCTATGGCCTCCGCGTTACGGACATGCCCCACGTGAAGAATAATTTCATGGAGGCCTGGCTGCGTCTCATCGGCATGAAGCTCTACCAGCGCCGCGCCACGGACTACTTCCGCAACGCCACGGCTGACGACCGCCGTTATCTTCTTTTCAATCCCACGAGCAAGATGAAGGTCACCACGCAATCCGAGGAAGTCATCGCCATGCTGTGGGATGTCATCGCCGCCAAGGGATTCGAGCGGGACACCTTCTTCTCCACGGCCGCGAGCGACATCAAGGGGCCGGCCAAGCTCGAAGGAACCGTCCATGTGAATGTCCAGCTCATCCGGAAGTTCATCAAGAGCTACTTCTTCAACCCCAAAGACTATGCCCCAGTCGGACCTGTTTTCGATCAGACCGACGATCTGTTCCTCTTCGATCAGGGTAAGGCCAGTGGTCTGGGCAAGGTCCAGTTCCAGGACTACCGGCCCGTCTTCGATGAATTCAAGGACCTTCCGAATGTTGCCGTGTTCATTTCGCAGATCGGCCTCTTCCGGGAGATGCTGGAAAAAGCCTTCCCGGACAAGGTCCAGGAAATGGATCCTTCCTTCTCCCTGGCGGTGGGCGAAATGTTTTCCATCGTGGTCTATGGCCAGCTGATCCTTGAGCAGGCGAAGATCGACAATCTCGACAAGAATATTATCAACCAGATCTTCGACTTCATGGTTCGGGACTTCTCCGCCTTTGGCCTCCAAATCTACGGGAAGTTCACGACGAACGACACGCAGCGGGCATACTGCAAGGAGATCATGCTGATCATGTCCGTCCCCGATCCCGCACAGTATGAAAAGATCTGGCAGACCTACGTCATCGCCCTGAACGGTGAATACGAGATGACGGACCAGACAGCGTAGTTCCCTTCCATTGCCCTATTGCTAAACAAAAAAACAGGGGGAGGTGCATCACCTCCCCCTTAAATCCTCTTGACAGCACTCTGTATTATTAATTCCCAACCATAAGATTAACAAAACGCAGATATGGCCGCAGGGCGGGAGTTCCGCCGCCTTCGGAGATAATCTGCATGACGCGCGCAGGATCGGCGACAACCGCACCACCCAGGTGCGTGACAGGGGTGCTTTGAAAAATGTCCGGCATAAGCGGCGTGGATGGCCCCATGATCGCAACCAGACGCGGCGAGCCCAGTGCGCCTATTATTTCTTCAAGAGTATTATTAAGAAGCGTCGTGGCGGTGATGATGGCAATATCGCAATCTTGAAGTGCTCGTTGTTTTTCTTGAGATGAGAGTAATTCCAGACGCTGTGGGTTTTTTTCAATCACCGTTAGAATAGCGCCGGTAGCGCGAATGCGTTCCGTAAGCGGTGAAAAAAGCCCGACCATCGCAACTTTCTCCCCCGGCTGCAGATTGAAATATGTGGTTGCTTCCCGATCTTCGGTTGTGTCGCAGGATGGTTCGATCAGCGCGTTGGCAGTAGCAAGACCGATGGCTCGATGCAAAACGTTTTTACCGTCCTTCTGATATCGCAACAAGTCTGCCGCAGGGGAGCCAGCATCTTTTCCGGCATCTGATAAAACCGTGCAGCCTCTGGGTGTGACGTCCGGCAGCACGGCGGCCAATCCCGACGCACCATTATCCAGCATCACCCCCACATAACTCAAGCCTACGCGCAGATCGGTGATCCGCCGGTTTCTTGCGGTCGGTTCGAGTTGTTCATAAAGACGATTTAAAATTGTTCCTGGTTCAAACATATTAATTATTATTTCTGTGCATTAACGGAAACCACATCGCTGTATGGCGTTTCTCCCTGGCAGTTGCGGCATTTATCACCATCCTTTGACGGATAGGCTTCACCGCAGACCAGACAAACACCCACCGAGCCCATTTTTTTGCGGCGGACCTTCTCCGGTTCAACCTGCACGTGCTGGATGCTGAGTAGTCCATGCCCGGCCTCTTTAATCTGGGCCATTAGCGAATCGACATTTTGTTCGTTCTTTTTTTTCTTTTTAAGATACCAGTCGCGCACTTCCGGCCATTTATTCAGTTTTTCCGTGTCCAGATAAACCCGCACACCATGGCCCGTATATTTTTCATACAAGGTGACGGCAAACCGGCCGAAATTGACAATGGAGAGCCAGCCGTTGCCGATGGTGCAGGGGGTCAGAATCTGGACGGCATCGGGCAGACAAACCGGCGTTTCGCAGACCGCATCAAAAAATTCACCTTCCGGCAAATGCTTCATGGCCAAATCGACGATAAAGCCGCCAATGATCAAACCGGGCGCGAGATGGCCGTGAAAAGACTTCACCAGATGAAGATATTCTTCATAGGAATAGGTACAAATGTTCATAGATCTCCCCTAATATACCAATGCCAGGCGCGGTTCGCGCGCCCCCTTGGCCGTTGCTCCCATCCCCGGTTCGCGGGTGATGGTGCGCTGCATCCAACCGTCGTCGTTTTTTCCCTCGACCACCGGCAGAATTTCATCCGCCAGAAACAGGGCTTCATTAATGTCATGCGTGACGTAAATAATAGGACAGGACAAGCTGCCTTTCAGGCTCTTGAGTTCTTCGCGCAGTCCCCGGCGTGTCACCACATCGAGGGCGGAAAATGGTTCGTCGAGCAACAGGAGCCTGGGATGCCGGGCCAGCGCCTGGCAGATCGCGCAGCGCTGACGCTCGCCGCCGGAAACCATGTGCGGCTTTCGATTGCGCAAATGACTGATTTTGAAAAGATCAAAAAGCGCGTCAACTTCCTTTTTATCCGTCGCGGCAAACGCTGCGTTGTCCAAGAGATTGAGATGCGGAAAAAGATTATAATCCTGAAACACATAACCCAGGCGGCGTTTCTGCGGCGTAACGTTTATACGGCGGGCAGAATCAAACCAGACCTCATCGCCAAAGATCACCTGGCCTTCATCCGGCGTCTCAAGACCTGCCAGCATGCGGATGATAGTGGTCTTACCGCCGCCCGACGGGCCGATCATCACCATCATGCTCTTTGACGCGCAGGAAAATGAGACGTCCATATCAAAATATTTCAATCTCTTCTTAAGAGAAGCGGCGATGGTCATGTTCGGGAATCCTCATTGAGCTTGTTAATCAATAATAAAAAGGCGTAACTGATCGGGATGAAACTGAGCGCGATCATCCCCGCAGCCTGGTAATTCATGGTCTCCACAGCTTCATAAATGGCAATGGATGCAACTTTTGTTTCTCCGGGAATACTGCCACCAACCATCAGTAAAACACCGAACGCTCCGATGGAGTGCAGAAAAACTAAAACGGCGGCAGCGGCAATGCCGCTCAAAGAGTTAGGAATAATTATCCGTAAAAATGTCGCCCGCCTCGACAAACCGAGCACATAGGCATTTTCCAGCAAGCGACGGTCTATTTTGGAAAAAGCCGCCTTCATCGGCGAAACGGCGAAGGGAATCGAATAGATGATGGACGCGATGGTAATACCCAGAAAAGTGAACAGCAACGATCCGCCGGTTAGTGATTCCCAGGCATGCCCGATAAATCCTTTCGGGCTCATGACGATAATCAAATAAAAACCGATGACCGTTGGCGGCAGGGCCATCGGCAGATAGACCAGTGCTTCCAGCAACGATTTCCCCGGAAAACGGGCGTAAGCCAGCAGATAAGCAATCGGCGCGGCTATCACCATTAATATAACCGTCGTAACGAGAGCCAGTTTTAGTGTCACATAAAGCGCGAGATAATCCATTTAATGATAACCATACTTCTTTTTTATTTTATTCGCGTGGTCTGACATTAAAAAGGTTGCAAAAAGTTCGGCGCAGACCGGGTTTTTGGCTTTCTTCGAAACGCAAGCAAACTGTGTAATTACCGGCGCTTCGGCTATGACGTAATAACAGCCGCCTTGTCCCTGCGGTGTTGATGTCGCGGACATCGAACAAAAACCGGCGTCAACCGCCCCGGGTGCCGCATACTGAAAAGATTGGGCAATGTCCTGGGCATGGACCACTTTGGGCAGTAGCGCATCCCACAGTCCGGCTTTTTGCAGCGCCGCCTTTGTGCCCACACCATATGGAGAGATCAGGACCTTGGCGATGGCGATCTTTTTGATCGAATTGCTTTTCAGAGCCTCCTGCCAGGTTGCAGCTTTGCAAAAAGCTTTATCGGCCGACCATAAAATGACTTTTCCGCGGGTATAAATAAACGTCCCATCCGTCCATCCTTCTTTCTCCAGAAGCGCGGGACGCTCTTCATCGGCGGACAGAAAAACATCATAAGGGGCTCCGTTCCTGATCTGGTTGTATAAACTTCCGGTGGAAGCAAAAGTGGCTTCAACTTTTACCCCCGTTTTATCCTCAAAGTCCGCGGCGATTTCCTTGAAGGCGGAGATAAAATTTGCCGCGACAGCGACGGAAATTTTATCCTGTGCGAAAGCATATAAAGGGCTCACCAACGTGATCAAAACCAGCACAACAATCCACTGTTTCCTCATGACTGCAACGTCTCCATTTTCTTTATGTTTTTATTAACATAATCCCTTTAAAAAAACCACTATGTTTTGCATAAAGATAAAACGTCACCGCAAGAAGCGCTCTTGAATGAATTTAATTGACATTTAATCGTCATTCCCTATAAGCAGAATCATGCAAGGTTGAGGGGGACTCTCCTGATGGAAATCAAGTACAAAATCTGGATAGAAACGAACGGGAAAGTTATTTTCGGCAAGGGACGCGACGCTATTCTCAAAGCGATCGATGAACAGCGCAGCCTCAATGCCGCAGCAAAAAAACTGGAAATGTCCTACCGTGCGGCATGGGGAAGATTAAAAGCCTCGGAAGAGCGGTTGGGGATGAAACTGGTGGACATTGGCATACACGATAAGTCCATGCAATTGACACCGAAGGCCCGGGCCATCATTGACCGCTTTGAGGAACTGGAAAAAGACGTAGAAAAACTTCTGTACAACGCTGATCAGGATTTTCAGAAATTAACCCGGCAGAACGGAAAATAAAACCATTTTAAAAAAGCAGCTTAAGCCTTTATCCCCTTTATGAAGACGTTGAGACTATCTCTGATGGTTGTATGGATTCTTTCAGGACGTTTTTCGGGCGCCCCCGTGAACATATAGAGAGAAATAACGCCGTTGAGCAATCCCCAGATTGCGTTTTGAACCTGGCGGCTATCAATATTTGAGACAAACTCACCCGCATCCACACCCTTCTGGAGAATCTCGGAAATCGTGCGGATATTTTCATTGGTCGTATGAATCAATTGCGTGTTTTGCTCTTCGGTCAGGTTCATATTGTCCGCGTGGAGCATGAAGGTCATCAGAATTCTGAACAATTCAGTATTATCCAGGAAGAAATTCACATAGTCGCGGGCGAAAGTTATGAGGAGTTCCGAGGCTGTTCCATCCTGTTTTATGAAATTTTCTACTTCTTTATGGCGCTCGACATTGGCCGAAATCAATATCTGTGTGTATATTTCTTCTTTGCTGTCAAAATAAAGATAGATGGAACCCTTGCTCACCTCCGCTTTGGCGGCAATGAGGTCCACGGTAACGGATTTAAAGCCGCGCTCAAAAAACAGCTTGCGCGCTGCCTTTAAAATAGAATTTTTCCGATTTTCCTTTTCTTTATTTCTTCTTTCTTCCGAGCTCAAAGCCAATTCTCCTCTCCAATAAGACGAAGACACATTAATAATGTAAAAACAAAAAACTATCGCCAATATGAACACTTGTGACTTACGGTCATAAGCGAGTATCGCAATTGACTACCCCTGTCAAGGAAAATTACAGGCCACTTGAATTCAAATATCGCAGATAATGAACGAAATCAGCCAGAGAATAGAATAATATCTGCGGACTGCTCTTTGGACAAACCGGCATCAGTAAAAATGATGAATGGCTATCGCATCTTCTCGAGTTGACGGATAATGCTTTCCAAAGGCGGACGTTCATTAATGTCATGAATATCGATATAGCGGATGACACCCTTTTTATCGATGATGATGATCGCCCGTTCAGCCGTGCCGTCGGAACGCAAAATGCCGTAGCGGGAAGCGACGGCTCCATGCGGCCAGAAATCGGAAAGGACTTCAAACCACAACTTGCCCATTTGGTTGGTCCAGGAATATAGCGTCGGGATATTATCCACGGTAATACCCAGCAAAACAGCATCATTATCCCCAAACAAGTCCTGAACAATATTATAGCCCGGCCACTGATCGGAGCACACCGGCGTCCAGGCGGCAGGCACGAAGGAAAGTACAACATTATTCTTGCCTCTGAAATCTTTCAGAGAAACTTTCTTGCCACTGATGGCCTTGAGCGTAAAGTCCGGCGCTTTCTGGCCGACTTTCACCTTTAAAACACTGTCCACCGCCTTGAGCTTACCCACTGAATAGATATTTCCCTTATAAGCTTCGGACAGAGCAAAAGCGTTCGATGCAAAAAAACCGGCAATAAATATCGCGACAAGAATTTGCCTTCTCATAACCGCCTCCTATTTAATATCAGCCAGTTTGACCACCTCGGCTAAAAACGCTTCGATGTTTTCATGCGCGCCCAGTCTGGAATAAACAACTTCCAGCTTTTTGGGGCCGTTTAACTTCACGACCATAAAATACGGCGTACGGACTTCACCAACGATCTTATGAACTTTAAAATCCGCATCGGGAATCAGCGGAAAACCTATCTTATATTTCTTTTTAAAAGTATTCACTTCAAACGGCGAATTGCCGACGCCGATGCCGAGAATTTTGATTTTACCCCTCAGACTGGGATTGTGCTCTATCAGATCGAAGAACCGGTTGACGTTGGGTGCGTCTTTCTGGCAGTAAGGACAGTACATACTGAAGATCTGGATAATCAACGCCTGCGTCTTTACCTGGTCCGGTGAAAACAAACCGGCGCCGGATAAACCCAGATATTGAAGTTCACTGGCATCAACAGGTTTCAGCAATTTCATCTCGGGCAAGGAACTGCCCACCTGCGGCGCTTGAGTCGGTGCGGCCATCGCTATCGTGGATGCTAAAATAAGCATAATGATTAACAATATTGAAGCGAATCTCATTTTCATGGCTTTTTCCTCCTGTTAATTTCGGGATATTAAGTGATGTACCGCTTTTTCCAACCCATCGAGCGACAGCTCGAACATCGGGAAAATACCAGCAATGGTTTTCACCGTCCAGGTATAAAACCAGTGATCCTGCGACTGCGGATTTAACCAAACGGCATGCCGAAACGTTTTGGATAAAAACTTCAGATAATCCACCGACGGCCGTGATTCATTCTGGCCGACATAAATCGCTCCCCGCGGGTCGGCCAGTTCGTAAGGTGCCATCGACGCGTCGCCGACAATGATAAGCCTCGTTTCAGGATCAGAACGGGCAAATTCATCCACCCATATCGGTTTCTTGTGACGTTGCGCATCGAGCCAGACCTTAGAATAAACCGTATTGTGGAAAAAGTAAATTTCGAGTTCCTTAAACTGAAATTGCGCGTAATGAAAGAGCACCTGCACAATCTCCACATACGGATCCATCGACCAGCCACCGTTATCAATAAGCAACTTGACTTTCAGCCGGTCGGCCAGACGCCGGTCGAAGACGATTTCTATTTCGCCGGCGTTGCGCATGGTCTGATAAATCGTTTCATCGATATTCACAATATCCTTGGGGCCCGCGGGCTGAAGGTGCTTGAGCCTTTTGAGCGCCTCGCCAATTTGCGAAGCGGTGATGGGGCCGGATTGTGAATAATCCCGGTAACGGCGCTCCATGGCAACTTTGATGGCGGATTTGTTGCGCGATTCGCCTCCCACGCGCATGCCGCCCGGATACGTGCCGGAATGGCCGGTGGGCGACGTGCCATGCGTGCCTATCCATTTATTGCCGCCATGATGTGCTTCGGTCTGTTCCTTGAGGATCTTTAAAAAATGGGCCACCAGTTCATCGGGAGTCATCTTCTTGATTTGCTCTTCGGTGAGTCCCAGCGCGTCGGCCATCCCTTCCGGATCTTTGAGCCAATCGGAGAGCATGGCTTTGACCATCTCAGAGAGTTCCGCGTCGGTCGGCTCGACCTCCGTCATCCCGCGAAACGCCACGGCAAACGCCTGATCATAAATATCGAAATAACGTTCGCTCTTGACCAGCAGGCTGCGGGTCACACTGTAAAAATCATCCAGCGACGAAATCAGTCCCATTCCCAGCGCTTTTTGCAGACGGAGAAAAGACGTGGGGGTTACGGGAATACCCTTGTCGCGCAATGTATAGAAAAAATTAACGAACATTATTTTTCACTTTATTGATGCAACGCCAGATAGAGGTCGGTGCTCTTTTTAAATAACACGCCTAAAAACGGCACATTGCCCGATTTCAGACTTTTGATCTGAAAATCAGGATCAGCCTGCAGGGCGCGCATCCAATTGATCA
>JANYAF010000133.1 GCA_025355175.1 Deltaproteobacteria bacterium
GTGCCGTCCCATTTCTCCTGGTGAGAATAGGCAATCTTTTTCTCATTACATACTTTGACAATGGCCCCAAAATCGGAAATAGCCGTATTGTCCGATGAAATCACCACCGCCTGCACCTTGCCGACCAGGGAGTTAATCGCCTTCGGAACCTCGGAGCGATCGGTAATCGTCACCTCAACCAGTTCCAGTCCCAGTTTTTTTGCGGCCTCTCTCATCTCCTTGATATGCACAACCGAGTTTGCCTCGCCGGCATTATAGATGGTGCCCCACTGTTTTGCCCGGGGCGCTGTCCTTCGGAACAATTCCGGCATTGATGGGATCGGTTATGGACGAGAAAATAACGGGGATATTCTTCGTAATTTTCACCACGGCCTGGGTCGTCGGGGTGGCAATGGCATGAATCAGGTCCACCTTATCATTAATGAACTTTTGGGCGATGACGTTGGCTTTGTTCATATCACCCTGCGCATTCTGGCGGTCATAGATGACATTGACGCCTTCCTTGAATCCACTGCCGCTCAAGGCATTTTCAAAGCCCTTCTGGTCGGCGTCCAGCGCCTGATGGGAAACGATCTGGGTAACCCCTATCCGTATCATTTTCTTGTCCTCGGCAAACGAAAAAACAGAGACGAAAACAATTATTATGGATAGCAGAGCAACCAACTTTTTCATGGCGGGTATCTCCTTTTCACTTTAAAAGAAATTGTACTGAATCATTGTGTTGATGCGATGCTGAACCCCTTCCTCGTCGCCGAAGGTAACGCGCCTGCCCCAACTGTATTCTATGCCTGCCTCCACGTTCTTGGTGATGCTCCATAAAAGATTGATGCTGGCCTGGTCGATCCGTTTGTTGGGCACAAATTCATCCGCTCTTCCTGCCCAGGAGCGTCTGTAAGCGTTGGAAATTTCATCCGTACCGAAATAGGTCTGGCCGGCAACGAAATTGGAACGTAAAGCAGAACTCCAAGGAAAGGTATATCCTAAATGCCAACCCATTGCCCTCCAGAGACGCAGATCCGAGACTGTTTCGGTTGCGCCCTGCATGATGGAATTAAACATGTAGCGGCCGATCCCGTCCCCTCCCTGGATGCCGGCCACCAGTGTGCCTGCCGCTCCCAGCCCGAGGCTGCCGCTCAAACCCAGGGCATAACCGCGTTGGCTGTGAAGGTCGTTGCGGTATTCCATCGTCACCGCTCGGGCAGAAATATGCGCTTTTTCGCCGTGCAACGACCAGTTGACCACAAAATCGGGAACGCGGTCGAAATCGATACGACCCGTATTGGATCTGGTTTGGTATGGAGGCACGCTGGACAGACTTTCCGGATTCTCGACGGAAAACGCCAACGAGGAGCCGAAAAGCGGCAGCGTGTAGCGCAATTGGGTCTGGCGGATCAGTGTTACGTCCCCAAGGGGGTTGAAATCCACCGTCTCGGGGTAGGATCGGAGATCGATGAAGTTCGACCACGTCTGCCCCACCAGGAGATTGCCCCAGCGGCCGTAGGCATGACGCAGGCGGAATTGGGTGCCATTGGAGCCCAATTCACTCATGTAATCATTGGGCGCATTGAAATCCCCCTCCAGTTTGACTTCCAGATCCCCCCATGGGGAGGGGGTATTTGTCATGATGCCGAGGCGGCTGGCGCGGGCGGTTGCGTAAAACTGTCCTTTGCGCTCCAGGTTTGCGCTATTGCTATCCAGCGGTTGGGCAAAGACGGCGGAAGACCAGTCATTGTTGTTAATATCATTGCTCCGGCCGGCGAAATCATAGGTGGCATCAACGCGCACATTGCCGTATATTTTGAGAGAGGTATTCGTGCCGGGTATCAGGAAGGAACCTGGGCTGGTCCCCGTGGTCACAGGCTTTGCGGCTGCCACCACTTGTTCCGATTGTGCAGCAGGTGCTTGTCCGGGCTTTGCAACCGGCGTCTGCTCCGGCCGACAAGCCTCCGCTTTCTGGCGTTTTTCCAACTCCTCGATGCGTTGCTGCAACTGGCGCACCGCTGCCTTCAAATCATCCAGCTCGCTGCCGTATGCAGGAAAACTAGCGGTTCCTAAAATCATGACAGTAAATACAATCACCCAGCGTCTCATCAGGCTTCTCCTTTAAAAAATGTAATAATTATGCGTCAAAATTTGATACCGCACTTTTTTGCCTGTTCCCTGAGGCGTTTCAGGGCTTTTTCGAAGGTATGCCTATAGATATCAGAATGATTATCTGCCTTGCCCAAGCAAGATGGCTGGAATCGTCTTCAAGAGCAGAGCCATATCGAGCCGTAAAGACCAGTGGTCAATATAATCCATGTCCATATCCATCCACTGATTAAATGTGATATCGTTTCTTCCGGGTTGGATCTGCCAGATACAGGTAATACCGGGCTTCATGGAGAGGCGGCGACGTTGCCACAGTTCATATTTGTCCACTTCAGCAGTTGTAGGGGGCCTGGGCCCTACAATGCTCATCTCGCCCCGGATCACATTGATAAACTGGGGGAGCTCATCCAAGCCGAATTTTCTTAAGAATTTCCCAATATAAGGAATAATACGGGGATCCTTTCTTATTTTGAATGCCGGGCCGTCGGCCTCATTCAATTCTATAAGCGTGTATTGCTGTTCTTCAGCGCCTACGACCATGGAGCGAAACTTGTAGAGTGGAAATTTTCTGCCGTCCTGACCGCTGCGGATCTGTTTGTAAAAAACAGGACCGGGAGAAAACAATTTGATCAGGCAGGGAACAATCACGAACAGCGGAAAGGTGATGATGAGCGCAAAAAGGGCCAAAACATAGTCCATAATGGATTTGATAGCCATGGCATCCTGATTTTTCTGAACTCGGCTGATGACAAACGCCGGTTCGGACAAAAATTGCTCAACTTTAACGGAGTGAAATGTATGGCTCGTCATGAATTTACGAATATACCAGTAGGGAATAATTCGGACGGTGATTCCAAAAGTGTTGATGAAGGACAGATACCACTCAGAATTTTTTATTTCATTTAACGGCATCGTGATCAGGACTTCATCGATGACCCGGTTAATCAAAATATCCCGAAGATCCTCCAGAGTCCCAATTACTTTGACCTCGCAGGCTACGGTTTTTCCGACGTCCTCCCGGTTTAATTCGATACAACCAACGACTCTAATAGTGCTTTCCTGTTGTTTCTTGATTATTTGGATGAGTTCCTGGGCGGCGTTCCGGCTTCCCAGGATGAGGATCTGACGGTGGAAATAGTGGTCTTTTCGTTTTGAAACGATAAGCCGATCGATCAGCCAGCGGGCAAGAATCAAAACGATCAGATCCATGAGATAAAATAGAAAGATCAGCAGGCGGCTGACATCGGTGATTTTAAAAATATACATGCACACCACCAAAATAGCGGTGCTGATGGTGACCCCCTTCAATAGGTTCATCACCAGCGGGAATGTCATTTTGGCGCCGTAGCGGTAGTCGGAGCTAAAAACATCAAGGGTTACGTACCAGATGATGATGATCAGCAGCAGCAAAAGATAATAGTTGGGAACCGTGGTCAGTCCTTCAAAAGGACCAGCCAACCAGCTTCGTTTGATGGCATATGCGACAACAAACACCATTGATGTCAGAAAAACATCCACCGTCAATTCAATTCTTCTTACCATCTCTCTGTCCTGATTCACCATGAAATATGATTCTCAATGGTCCAGACTCTCTCTATACAGTCTGTCATGCTCGCTGCAAGCCGTATCCCAACTAAACTGTGTGGAAATCATCGCTATGGCCTTTCGCTTGAACTCACCATACTGGCTTTCGGAAATAGTTTCAATATAATTCATGTGCTTTGCAATAGCGGGAATATCACCTACCGGAAAAGTCAGCCCCGGGAGGGTTTCCACAAGTTCCCGATGCGGACCGATATCGCTTGTAACACTCATTATACCATAAGACAAGGCTTCCAGAAGCGTAATCGGAAGCCCCTCTAATTCGGATGCAGTGATAAAGGCGCGGGCATTGGAAAACAGCTCTTCCAGAACCGTTCCGAACTGATAGCCGGTAAAGATGATCGAGGGGGTGTTCTCGGCCAGTTTTATCAAATTGTTCATGTATTGTCCCGCAGCGGCGTTGTCGCCCACAATCACCAGGCTGTACTCTCTCGGATTCAATACATAGGCTTTAATAATATCTTCCATGCGCTTTTCAGGAACCAGGCGGCCGACGCATAGAAAATAACGCCGGGCGGACAAGCCCCATTTTTTGATCAGGTTTGGCTCTTTGGGCGGAATCGGCGTCATCCCATTGGGGATATAGAACGTGATCATGCCATGCACAGAATCAAAATATTGTTGAAGTTCCTTGGAAACCACAATCCGGTATTGTGCAAACAGCATGGCGGCAAGCTCGCCAAGGTAGATCAGTTTCGACGCCCACCATGGCCATTTTTTACGCTGCCAGTCGAGTCCGTGACAGGTAAAAAAAACCTTCATCCTCGGTCTGAAAATGCGGGGCAGAAAGCTGAAGAAACAGGGGCCAATCCCATGAATGTGAACGATGTCCGGATTTGAAAAAAGAATATGAATCATCGAAAACAGCGTGTGTAATAATGCGTCTGTGTACTTAAGGTTCAGGGTCGGCAGCCGCTTGATCTTCATCCCTTTATACGAATGGATGTCCTTCGGAACATAGTAGCTGCGGGCATAGATGGTAATATCATATCCCCTTTCAGCCAGGCGTGAGTAGAGGTTTTCACAATGATGTTCAACGCCGCCCCATGTTGCGGGTACGCCACGGACGCCGGTTACTGCGATTTTTATCATTTTTATCCCCAAATGGCCGTGAGCTTTGTCACGGTCTGCTCAATGTTGAACTGCATATCTACATCCCCGTAGGCATTCTTCCCGTAATCAGCGGCGATCAAGGGATGGTTTAATAAAAAAGCAATGGCTTCGGCGAGTTTTTCAGGGTTGCCCGGAGGGACCAGGAGGCAATTGTATTCGTGTTTTAAGACAGCGCGGTTTCCGGGGATATCGGTTGCAACAATCGGCTTTCCGGCAGCCATGGCTTCAAGAAGCGCCATCGACGTTCCTTCAGAGGTGGATGGAAGAACAAACACCTCCGTTAAAGCCAGAATCTCGCGAACATCGTTTCGGCTTCCAAGAAAGGAAACCACATCTTGAACTCCAAGACTCTGGCTTTGTTGTTCAAGTGATTCTCTGAGGTCGCCATCGCCCGCCAGAAGCAATTTAAGGTTGCTAAGCCGGCGGGTCAGATACGGCATGGCCTCAACCAAATAGCGATGCCCCTTGGGCGGCATGAGACGTCCAACCGACGTTATGAGTCGTTGCCCCGGCAAGGCGTAAACAGAAGGCAGCCATTCAGGTTTCGCCAGGGCGCCGTGTATCGCTTCAACATCAATCCCATTGATGATGATTTGGATTTTTGATGGCGCCAGATGAAAGACGCTCTTCAGTTGCTCCGCCACATCATCGGATACTGCGATCACTGAATCCGTTAGACGATACAGTATCCGGGTCACGCCGATGCGAAAATGATTTCGGAAATCGCCGGCTTTTCGCTCTGGCAGCAAAGCCGGATAATGTACGGTGGAAATCACCCGATCGGCGCGATACAGCCACCCCGCCGGAATACCCGTAAATTCTGCATCCGACAGGTGGCAATGCACCACATCCACGTTATGCTGTCTGCAAAGAGCAATGATGTCTCTGACGTTTTTATAAAAATAGAGGATAAAATCGCATGGATTATAAATGCTGGGTCTGGGCCTGTTGAAGCAATAGACAGCCACCCCTTTCGATTCAATTCGGGCCTTGATGGTTGTATCGGGTTGAATTACGCAGACAAGGGTTTGATATGCGGATTTTGGTGTTTTTTCGGCCAGCAGTACCAGCAATTCCTGAGCGCCGCCAACATTAAGCGCATCAATCACATGCAGTATTGTCCTTTTTCTGCCCAGCATTTCATCCACCGTTATCCCAATATTTTATAGACTTTCTGGGGCACGGGGAACTTGCGATCATTCAAAATAACTCCGAGCGACTCTATCCCGAATTTTTGAAGTTTATCGAGAACCACTTTGCTGACCTCATACCGGGAGACGCCATATCGACATACCAAAAGCACCATGTCAACGGCTTTCGCGAATTCAATCATGACGGGGCTGCTGACCAGGGGTTGGCCGTCTATGATCGTTACGTCGAAATTGGTCCTGCAAAATTGCAGCAGGTGTTCGATGGGTTCACGCGAGAGCATACTGCTGCCGATATTTTTCCCGATTGTCCCGGCTCCGGAAGGCAGCAAATAAAGTCCCGGGTACTCGGTTTGCACAACCAGCGAGGCGAGGTCTTTTTTCTCGGCAACAAATGAATAAACCCCTGGAAGGTTTTTAATTTTGGGAATGGGCGTATGTCTCAGATTCGTATCGACATAGAGAACCTTCATACTGTACTCTTTGGACAAAAACATGGCCAGATGAAAGGAAATCAGCGTGACACCCTCTTTCCCGGATGATCCGCAAATCATGAGAGCCTGGACATTTTGCCTTGTCTCAAGCATGATGTTGGCCCAGCAATCCGAGAGGCTATAGTTCATTTTGGAAAGCAGTGCCGGATAGGGAATGGTCAGTTTGCCCGGGATACGCGGGATGAAGCGGGCTTTCAGCGGTTTTGTCGGGGCCTGGGGCTCCGGTTCCCGAGCTGGAGCCGGAGCCGGAGCACTCTGGTTGATGACAGGCTGCGGCTTGCTGGTCTCGTTATATGCATCTCCCAAAAAACCAGGGTCTGTGGGCTTCGATGGATGGCCGAGCCATTCAGATTGCGGATCAACAGAAACGCTTCCGTTGTTTTTATGTTTGGAATATACCTCTTCCCATATCTTCATGACGGACCCCTTTATCTTTTCACAACCTGACTTTTAATGCCCTTTTTTTGAAGTTCCTGCTGCATTGCTTCTGCATCGGATTTTTTTTCATAAGCGCCCAGATACAGGCGAAAGAGGTTCCTTTCCTTCTGGATTGCATATGGAAAATACCCGGATTGCTTTAACTTTTCAAACAGATTTGTTCCGTCTATTTCGCTCGAAAATTCAGCCACCTGGCAGGCGTACTCCGTTTTTTGAACGGAGGCGTTGGCCAGTTTGTAAGTCGCCTTTATTTTTTTCGCCTCTTCTTCGGTTGAATAAAAGCCGATATAGATCCGCCACAACGCCCCCATATCGCCCAAATTCGTTCTCACGAGATAGGGGGTCAGTCCCAATTGCTTTATTTCAGATATTTCTTGAAAAGCCTTTTCCTGCTGCTGATAGCTTGAAGACCGGAGTGAAAAAGGATGAAATGGAAACGATTCACGCGTTCCTGCGGAAGCGGGTTCGATTTTTGAAGGATGCTGGGTTTGCATACCGCCGGCCTGTTTCGGAGGCGCATCGGTTGGCGCGGAGGTCGTCGCCTCCGCGTGGGTCGCGGACGCCGGTTTTTCACCGGACGGTTTATCCGTCATCTCTTCTCGCAGGGTTGGAATGACTACGGCGCCCTTTTCCGCGGGAATGACGACCGCGGCTTTTTCAGATTGCTCAGGGGTGTTTTGCTGCGGCTCCGAGGTCGTCGGTGAAAATAAATTGATGATCTTATTCTCATGGATTAAATAATACTGATATAGCCAGGAACCGGCCAGTATCAGCAGGATAATAACAATAATCCATATCACGAATTTTCTGATCTTCTTACCAGAAGCCAAAACTTTAGGAGGGGTCGTTGTCGTTACCGGCTGGTACTCGCCTGTATCGGCCGTCGCATAAACTGGAGCCTGCCCAGCGGCATTGCCTGCCGGGAGATCTTCTGAAAAGGTGATGGCGGTTTGTGCTTTGTCCTTTGAAGCGACAACTCTTTCAGCTTCATTCACAACAGCATCCGTTCCGGCCTCTGCTTTGGTTTCCGCCAGGGTGCCTTCAACCAATTTTTTGGCATCATCCACAACGGCCGGAGGGATTTGAATCATTCGCTTTGAGGCGCCAATCAGCAAACAGGTATCGCTGATGTTGTTGATCAGGCGCGGAACGCCTCCGCTGTATTCAAATATCTTTTTAATCGTTTCGTCAGGAAAAGCGGCGCCGGATGCGCCGGATTTCATCAGACGAAAATAGATATAATTTTTTGTATCCTCCAGGCTGAATTTGGCCAGGTGGCATCGTCTTTTAATTCGTTGATTGAGTGAGCTTAAGGCCGGCGTTCTCAGGTCCTGTAGAAATGACGGGTGGCCTACAAAAATCATAATCACCGGGAAAAACTCATTATGGTTAAATGTGGATAAATACTTCAGCTTGGTCAGAATGGTCGTGTCCAGCTCATGGGCATCATCAATAATCAGATAAAACCGGGAATGATCGGCATCACCCCGGAAGCGATCATAAATCATATCCTGTAGAATCTCCTCATCTTCAGGAGTCGTGGAAATACCCAGACTGGAGGCCATCCGCCGCAAGATTCCGCCATAGCCTTCATTGGACGTGGGAATATATAAGACCCGGGGCACCCCTTTTTCCTTTAAAACCTTAATCAGCCTGAGACACAGCAGGGTCTTGCCCATGCCGTATTCGCCTGTCAGTAAGAGAAAGGGCTCCTGGGTATCGATGCCGAAGAGCAGATAATACCAAGCTTCCTTATGCGTATCAGAGATAAAAAAAGTATCCGTGTTGGGGTGTGTGCTGAAAGGGTCTGTTTGCAAATGATAATAATCTTTATACATGGCTTTTTATCATCCTCATTCGTGACTGGGGCCTTCCTGCTGGCGATGGAGAGAGCAGGCCCGATTCCAGAGAACGTGTATACAGACCATCCGCAATTCCTGCAAATAAAAAAGGGACGGCATTGACAAAAATATTATTTGAGGGTTCGACAAACAGGTTATTGTTCAGATAAACACACCAGATCGCAAAGATGGTGATGCGCAGATTATTCCCCATGATGTCCGTATCGGGTAATTTCCCGGCCAGTTGCAACAATCGGCGCAGGGTAAGAAAAATAAGCGTCAGATAGGCCAGAAGGCCCGGGATTCCCAGTTCCGTCGCGATTCCCAGCAAATGATTGTGTTGAAACGTGGTTCTCGATTCTTCAATAATAAACGGAACAGGTCCCTTGTACCTTTGTGAAGAGGAGCCTGCGGGAATGAACTGGCCCAGTCCGACGCCCGCCAGCGGGTTTTCGGAAAACAAAAAATAAGATTGGTTCAACAAGGCCACACGGATACTCACTTCTTCACGCTGGGCAACGCCGCCCTCCCGTCTGTCTGTCGATAACAATCGGGGAGAATTTGCAATGCCCACGATCAGAACGATCGCCAGCGGCAGTGCAATCAATTTCCATTTTGAGAACGACGTCTTGTACCATCCCAGAAAAATAAACAGCGTAATGAGCAGACCCAGATAGACGGACCGGGTCAGGGTAAAAAAAACCGCCGGAAAGAAAAGCAATAGCGCTGCCTGATAAAAAACCTTGGCAAAACCTGTCTTTTTTTGCAGGAGATGAAGCCCACTGATCAATCCGATCAGAATCCCTACCCCGTTGAAGGCCGCATTCAAAAATGGCCCTCTGGCGCGTTCCAGATGCAGCGGCGATAACACCGGGTCATTGATATAAGCCGGAAAAACAAACTGCCTGAGATTGGCGTATTCGAAAAAGGCCATAACGGAAAGATATATCCCAAAATAGAATAGTGCCTGCAGGATGAGCGTCACATCCTTTTCACTGGCGATATAATGTTTGGCAAATATAAATATGATAAAGGGAAAAAGATAACCGGTGATAAACACGAACCATGGTGATACAAACTCCGGTGACACGGCAACAAAACCTACCCGCATCATCGAAAGAATACAGACGAGTGCAAAAATACCCATGGTTATCTCGATGGTTCTGTTGGTTTGGAAACGAACTTTCCCCGTAAACAGACCTGCCACCAAAAAGAAGAGAATCACTGAAAAGAGCAGCCGCTCTATAGTGATATCAAAAAGGCCTGCCGCCCGAAAAACAAAAAAATTCACGCCAAATACCGCGCCGGCAATGACCCATGCTACCAGAAGTATTGCCGGCAAACTGAACCGGTCATCTTTTGCCTGAGTTTGTTTATACCCACCCCCGAACCACAGAATGATGGCGACCAGAGCGATGATGATGAGCGCAATTTGTATGTACACGGAGTCTGCCTTTGCATTACAGGATTACAAGCTCGGTATGGACCCCAATACCGGCACGTTCAACTGCTTTTCGATGCCATAAATGGTCTTCGTGTGGTGATCAAACTGATCAACGGTTAAAGCGGCGGCGATTCCCAGGAAGATTCCCGCCAAAAGGCCGCCGAATACCAGCAGGATGCGATTGGGCTTATACGGTTTAACCGGAACTGAGGGCCTGTCAATCAAAGTCAGAAACTGTTTGTCCTGCGTTAGAGATCGCGCCATTCTGGCTTGTTCCATTTGGGCCTGGGTCCGGGTATAGGCGTCTTTGGCAATGTTGAACTCCTGCAGCAGGGCCTGATAGGTTACCTTTTCCTGAGCTATGGTCTGAATCCGATCTTTAAGGCCCTGAATCGTTTTTTCGAGTTGACCGATTCTGGCCTTGATGCTGTTAGCCGATATTTTTTGAGCGCTTATAACTCTTTTCATTTCTGTTTTCAGGGAATCCACGCTCAGTTTCAGCTCCTGTTCGACCTGCTTCATCGGCTCAAAATTTGCCCGGAACTGAGGTTTCATTTCGTTCAATTGAATCTGAAGTTGCGCCACCTTGTTTTTAAAAACGGTGATGGCACGTCCCGTCACCTCCATTTCCGGCAACACCGCCGGAACGCCACTCTGGTTGCTCTCCCGTTCGAGGGATACGATGGAGGCCTGAAGACCGGCCAATTCGGTCTGAAGTTCATGGTAATTTCGCAAAAACTGCGTTAACAGCGCGTTGGGGCCGACCTCAGTATTTGATTTGTTATCACCCAGGTTCAGGATTTCAAGCAGAGCCAATGCCTGTTTGGTTTCGAAGTCACGGACCTTGCTTTCCTTCTCCTGCATATCTTTTTGTAGTTTCTCGGTCTGTTCCTGAAAAAACGAATGCGAGTAAGTCGTTTTGCCTTGAGAGATCTCCCGGTATATTGCCAGATAGTTATCGGTGACCGATGTCGTAACCTTGGCCGCAAATGTTGGACTACTATCTGAAAATTCAACAATAAAAACACTGGAGCCTTCAAACGATTCTCCCCCCGGCGGGACCACATCCAAATTCTCCCGGAGCTCATTTATCTTTTTGGTGATTGCAGACTGCTGCTTGATCCCGGGATATATTTCCTGAACAACCTTTGTCAGCACCCGGTTAGAGGTAATCAGCTCCTTCTGATCCTGAAGAAATCGGCGCACCCTGTTCCGGTAATCCATGGAACTTTCCTGCTGCAGCGGATCAAAACTTTGCGGAATAACCAGTGAAAATTTAGCCGTTGACCGATAAACAGACGGGAGCGTTACGGCCAGGACTAATGAAACAATAAAAACAATGAGAAAGACCGCGATGATTAATCGCGACCGATAAAAAAGGATGAAAATAAACTCTCGAAATACATTTTGCATAACAATATCAACCTATTTAATAAGAGTGGTTCCACCTATCGAGTAAGAGGCGCCTAAGCTGGTCGTAAAAGGCAGCACGGCGTAAATGCCCTTGGTGAAGATTTTCTCAATCTCATCATTGATCTCATCAAGTCGGGTTTTGGGCACATAAACAATGTCCCCGGGTTTTAATTTGATATTTGCCAGGGAAACGCCTGATCTTAGAGCTCTTCTGATATCCACTCGGAAGGCAATGGGCCTTTCCAGTCCTTCATTGCGGAAAATGGCAATTTCTTCCAGTTCACCGCTTTTCTTAAAGCCCCCTGCAAGTGTCAGAGCATTCAAAACATTAGGAACAGAACCAATGTCGTAGGCCCCTGGTTTTTCCACTTCGCCAAGGACATAGAGCTTTGGATTATGAATTTCCAGAAGAATAAGGGTGCAGTTAAGATTTCGAACCTGTTTGGCGTAGCTTTCATTGATCCTTTTTTCCACTTGGGCTACTGTAAACCCCTGCACCTGCATGCTGCCAATCACCGGGAAGGAGATGCGGCCATCCGGAGAAATCGGAGCGATTTTGCTCTGTCCTCTGGCGGCGGTGGTGATCGCTTTTTTCAACTCGTCGATTTTGACATTAAATGCTTCAAGCGCAACGGTAATGTTGGGTTCAACGAAGTATTTTTTGTATTGCCGATTTAATTCCGCTGCAAGTTCCATCGGCGTTTTGGATTCTACAGCCACATCGCCGATGAGCGGCATGGTAATTTTTCCATCGGATCGAACCAGGACGGAGGAACTGTACTGCGGTTGAAAGGGGAAATTAATGCTGATCCTGTCCTGGACTTCCAGCCGATAATCATCTTCGGTTTTTTCATATTTGAGGTGATAGACGATTTCCAACACATCTCCCGGCCCCATCCGGTATTCCGGCACATAAGGAACCGCGATATTGTTAATAATCTGGTAATCCGGATGCAGCGCCGCCTTTTCCGGAGTAACCGTCAACTGTGTCTCCAGTCTCTTCAATTGATCGACATCCTCAGCGGTTTTGATGTCGGTTTCGAACTGGGAGGGAACGTCTGGAGAATGCACACAGGATGTAAAAAATAGTAGTGATGTCAAAGTCAGGATCACAACATGACAAAAAGTCTTCCGAGAGAAGTGCGAAAAAAACGACGCCATGGCCTCTATCCTCTCGCGGAAACCACAAATGGGATTCAGGGGTCCTGATTCAGGAGCTTTATCGCGCATACGATCCATCACCATCCGGCCTTGGGAAAATATATTCAAAGTCATAGGGTTTTTCCTTCGGCTTCTTCGCCGCATTCAGCCCATTTAGTATTTTTCTCTTGGTTACCTCCGTTGGCTCCCTCAAAAGTCGTTCGGTCTGGCTGATCACTTTAGTGCTAATGTTGGAAAGACGCGCCAGCTCCGTTATCGTAAGCCCCTCGGCCGTACGCCGATCCTTCAATCTATTCCCTTTCATATAGACACCTTCCTGAAAGACACTGACTGTTCAATCTATTCCGATGCATATCTAATACTCTCTCGATAATTCCAGATTATTCCAGTACGGTTCCAAAATATATAAAAAAAAATATTTGTCAAGCATTTTTTTGGGTGTGGTCATTTTGCTTGACAAATCATCGTCTTTATTTATATGTTACCTGCAACAAAGCGCAAGTTTTTATGAAACCTACTGACGGATTGCCGGAAATAAAGGGAATTTTTGCTATGACCGAGCCAGTTCTAATTACCGGAGGCGCCGGCTATGTTGGCAGTCACACCTGCAAGACCCTTGCCGCCATGGGTTACCTGCCCATTGCTCTCGATAATCTGATATACGGTCATCCATGGGCCGTCCAATGGGGGCCATTAATTAAAGGAGATATTGCCGATGCTTTGGTGCTGAATCAGATTTTTTCCGATTATCGGCCCAAAGCGGTTATCCATTTTGCTGCCTTTGCGTATGTCGGCGAATCGGTTGAACATCCGGCAAAATATTACCAGAACAATGTTGCCGGTTCGATTTCACTTCTGGAGGCCATGCGACGACATGATTGTAAGAATATAATATTTTCAAGTAGTTGCTCAACTTACGGTCTGCCGTTGCAGGTTCCCATCCCCGAAAATCATCCACAGATTCCGATCAACCCTTATGGCCGCACCAAGCTCATGATGGAGCAGATCATTCAGGACTATGGGAGCGCTTACGGCATCCGGTACGCCATTCTGCGTTATTTTAACGCGGCAGGCGCCGACCCCGAAGGGCAAATCGGCGAAGACCATGATCCCGAAACCCATTTGATTCCTCTCCTTCTGCAAACGGTAGAGGGTCGGCGTGATTACACGGAGGTCTATGGGACCGATTATGATACCCCGGACGGCACAGCAATTCGGGATTATATCCATGTAACGGATTTAGCCGGCGCCCATCTGCTTGCGCTGCAACATCTGACCCAATCCGCTCAAAGCCTATGTGTTAATTTGGGGACGGGACAGGGGAACTCCGTAATGGAAGTCATCCGGACCGTCGAGCAGGTTACCGGAAAACCGGTGGCCTACCGAACCGTCGGCAGACGCCCCGGCGACCCCCCCGCGTTGGTAGCCAAGGCGGACCAAGCCGCTTCGCTTTTGGGCTGGAAGCCCGATTTCATCGACATCCGGGAAACCATTTCAACGGCATGGAACTGGCACCAATCCCAATCAAAAAAGCAGGATAATCATTCAGGTAGATAGACCGAAGGTGAAAGGCTTTAAGGGGTCAAACATGCTCGATCATAAAAAGCTTCCAGGCATTGAGGAAATGGCTTTATCAAGAAAGTTGAAAGATCCTTCAGCCTTCAGCCTTCAGCCTAAACACCAGCGTAGTTATACAATAAAATTGTCTCGCTTGTTTGTCATTGGAATGCTGATGACCCTCTGCTCAGGTTTATTGCCCACTTTCTCAGGGGCGCAAGATCTCCTGGAAGGCACACAATTTTCAAAGCAGTATCTGGTGCAGCTTTCCGGCACGGTGATGAATGAAACGTTCTCGGGGGCTCAGGCCTTGTTGACCCTGATGCCACCGCGCCCGGGAAGCAACAACCCTTACCAGCTTATTATTCAAGGTTTCCCCAAGAAAAATTCCCGCAACAGTTTCTTCTGGAATGCCGAGAATTCAGAAATGACGGCCATTGCAAACGAGATCACCTGTGATATCAAACGAACATTCATCAAACCAGTGCCGATGCACTTTATTTTTTTAAGTCCGGAGCTGTTGAGAAACACAGGCGCTTTGGCCGTGAGGGCTGGAGATGAAGGAAAGAAACTTGCTGAAAGCACAGCCCTTCCAACCCTGATCAATGCCAGAGCCGGCAAGTTGAAGCTTCGCATCCATGCCAATTCGGTTTCAGGTACCGTGTGGATGAAAGGCTATGATCCGGTTGAAAAGGCATTTGTTCTATACAGTGCCCGACTATACGGCCAAAAATCGCTTCACCTGGAACCCAAGCAGCAAATCCAAAAGGGTACAAAAGTGGGAGAATAATGAGGCGTCACCTGAACCCAATCATTTCAGCAATCGTTCTTTCGGTGTTGATTGCAATCAGCGTAGGCGCGGAAAACCTTCGCCTGTCATGGCATCCGTCAGGGTATGGCGGTGGTGGACGGTTTACAAACATTGCGATAGATCCATTGAATCCCAAAACCGTTTACGTCGGATCGGATGTCGCCGGAATCTACAGAAGCCGGGACGGCGGCAACCACTTTGAGCTGATCGGAAAGGGGCTGGAAGGTTTTGGCGTCGCGGATATCGCCATCAATCCGGCAGCCCCCCATCAGATTGTTGCCCTGACCGACGACGGTCTGTATTACAGCATTAATCAGGGCGATAACTGGATTCGGATATCCGGCGAAATCCGCTATCCTTCACGGTTTTTTGGAAGCAGACTGCTGCTCTTTACCCGAAACTCTCTGTGGATTGGAACCGACACAAAAGGGGTTTTCAAAATTCCGTTGAACAATCTGAAAGCCCCCCCGCAGCCGGTTCAGGGGCTGGAGCGTTTCAAGGTCAATGGGCTTACGGTGTATGAGGGATACTTGTACGCCGGAACGTCCCGCGGCGTTTATCGGATGGAGGGGCAAACCTGGAAGCCGCAGCATCAAGGACTCTTGCAGGGCTCATCCGAGATTACCGATATCGCCTCTTCACGCAACACCCTCTACATGGTTGAAAAACAGGGCGGCCTGTTCCGATGGAATGCAACAACCCCCGCCTGGGAGAATCGTCCTGTTGCATTGCAACCAAAAGCCAAGAGCTATAGAGCCCTTCTCGTTCATCCGAACAATCCGGACCTGGTATTCATCGGCTCGCATCCTGAAAACTGGCCGCATCTGCTTTACAAAACCCGGGATGGCGGAACCACCTGGAAATCCGTCCTCTCGTTTCAGGTCGATCCGGAAGCGCCTCCCAATTGGACCAGCACCTTTTCAGGCCTCGAAGAGATGGCTTTTGTCCCGGGAACGTCCCAATCCCTCTTTTTGGCGGACTGGTGGAATCTATGGCAGACAACTGACGATGGAGATCACTGGTATCAAAAACATCATGGGCTTCAGAACACGGTCATCAATGACCTGAAGGTTCATCCCCGGAACCCCAAAACCCTGTATCTGTGCGCCGCGGACAATGGCTTGATGATCTCGGATGATTCGGGAAAAAAGTGGAGACGGGCAATGAATGGCGTCGCCGACGGCCATGCCCAGGAAATTGAAATATCCCGGAATGATCCTTCCCGGATGGTCTTGCTGATGAATCCCTGGGGCAAAAAGGGGAAGATCTATCTGTATGAATCCCGGAACGCCGGAGCAACCTGGAAGGATATCGGGTTTCCTGTTCCACTGGAAACCCTTCCCAAACGGGGATATGTCGATGGGCTCGCAACCAATGTGGAACTGGACCCTCTCTCCGATGACACGATTTATGTGGGAACCAATGGATATGGTGTATATAAAACCGTCAATGCCGGAAAAAACTGGTCTCCGATGAATCAGGGACTGACAACACCCTATATCAAGGGACCTGGGGCATTGCTGGTTCATCCCCGCCTCCCCGGCGTGCTATTTGCCGGTACGCAGGCGGGCGGTATTTACAAATCCACTAATGGCGCAAGCTCCTGGCAGCGCGTTACAACAGGAGCAGATCGGTTTGTTTTTGGTATGGCGATAGATCCTTCAACACCATCCCGGATTGTGGCAGGATGCGGTGGAAATACGCTTCTGATCTCAAACAATGAGGGGAAAAGCTGGCAGGAAATCCACCTTCCCGTGACTGCAGCGCCTGAGATGGCCGTATATAGCGTAGCATTTTTCTCCAGGCATCCGGGACTGGTTCTGGCCGGAACAACTCGCTATGATGTCAGGGCAACCGAAGGGCTCTTTGTGAGCACAGACAGCGCAAAAACGTTTCGGCAGGTTCCGATGGATATTCCAAAGGTGAACATGATGGTCATCACCTCTACGGCGGAAGAGCCGGCCGCAGCATATATCGGATTCAATGGGACTGGACTTTTTCGAATAGAGTTGGGAGAAAAACCTTAAATGCAGATCGTCTTTTGTAATAAATATTTTTTTTTAAACGGCGGCGTCGAAAAATATCTTTATGATGTTATGACTTACCTCTCGGCCAGGGGGCATACGACCATTCCGTTCAGCGTCCGTTATGCCGGGACATGGCCTTCTCCCTATCAGGACTATTTTCTGGCGCCTCCCGGAGATCCGGAACAGGCGCTTTGGGCAAACATCCGGTTTTCCCCTGCCAATATCCTGCGATTTCTGGACAGAAGCACCTACTCCTTTGAAGCCAGAATAAAATTGAGCCGGCTGCTGACAGCGTTTCCCGGAACGGACATCGCCTATATCCTGAACATCTATAACTACATGTCTCCAAGCATCATCCACACGCTCAGGCGTCATCAAATCCCTGTGGTGATGCAGATCGGCGACTACAATCTGCTTTGTCCCAGCTATTCACTGCTGCGGGATGGCAGGCCCTGCACGCTCTGCGTTCGGGGACAATATTATCACGGGCTCCAACACCGGTGCGTGAAGAACAATCTGGCCGCCTCCGCGGTCCGGGTTGCTGCCATGTATATTCAACGCTTGCTCGGATTGTATGAACTGGTGGATGCCTTTGTCGTGCCTTGTGAGTTCATGAAAGACAAACTGCTCGAAGGCGGTGTTTCCAAACACAAGACGCATGTGTTGTATTATCCGATTGAAAGAAGACAGGGAAAGAGAAAAAGAAAGGGGGAGAGGGTAGGAGAGGGCAGGAGAGCAGGAGAGAGAAAGAGCGAAGAAGACGCGCGCAAAGATCGGTTTCATGTGCTGAAGTATCCGATTGAAAGAACCGTCGATCCGGATAAGGACTGGCATAAAAAAGACTATATTCTCTATTTTGGTAGATTATCTTATGAAAAAGGAATAGACACCTTGATCGGCGCATTTCAGAAGCTGAATCCGCCGATAGACCTTTATCTCATCGGCCGGAGTTATGATGGAGAAGAGGAGCGCTTGAAGCGGCTGATTTTGCCTCATATGCAAAACCGCATCCATTTTCTGGGATTCCAGTCCGGGCAAACCCTGATGCGCTGGATTGCCGAGGCCCTGTTCAGTGTGGTGCCCAGCCGCTGGTATGACAATGCGCCGATCAGCACCTATGAGAGCTTCATGAATGGAACACCGGTTCTGGCATCCCGCATCGGCGGCATTCCCGAGCAGGTCGAGGAAGGGGTAACCGGACGATTGTTTGAACCGGACGATTGTGGCGACCTGGCGCAGAAAATGGGCGAAATGCTCTCGAATAGAGATCAACTGCTGCAAATGGGAATCGCAGGTCAGGCCTATGTCAAAAAAACGCTGCTCATCAATGACCAAATGGACAGCCTGATGAACCTTTTTGAAAACGTTATTGCTGATTACAAACGGAGATAGCGCTATGGCCAATCCCCAGAAAACCCGCGTTGCCGTCCTGGTATCCTTACTAACTATCGGCGGCGCTGAGCAGTTGCTGCTGGAGCTGCTGCGTCATATTGACCGGCAACGCTTTGAGCTGCATATTTTCTTTTTAAGAGAACCGGGACTTGTGGGGAAAGAGGTGCTGCAACTGGGATTCCCGGTAACCACTGAAATCATTCGATCTAAATTTGACCTGTCCGGGGTTTTCAAACTGGCAAGGCTTCTGAAAGAAAACAAAACGGATGTCGTTTTTCTGATCAATCACCTCAACACCCTCTTCTTTGGCGTTCTGGCAGCCAAGCTGGCAGGTGTCCGGTCTTGCATCAACTGGGAGAACGAAACGTATAAGAAATACCCCTTTCACAATTTGACCATGCTGGGGCGACGCATCCTGCACCTGGGCATTGATTATGTTGTGGCTGCGGCAAAGGGGCACGGCGACTATATTGCCGCCGAAGAGAAAATACCCTACGCCAAGATCCGGGTTATTTATAACGGTGTGGATCCGGAACGGTTTCAATCATCGCTCAGTCCGGGGGAGGCCCGCAAACGCCTGGGAATACCACCGGAAAGCCCCGTGGTCAGTATCGTAGCGGCGCTCCGGCCGGACAAGGCCCATCATGTCTTCCTGCAGGCCGCCCGATTGGTTGTAGATGCCATCCCCGAATCCCATTTTCTGGTGATTGGTGACGGTCCCCAAATGCCCTTTCTGAAAACCCTTGCCATGGAGTTGCATATCGAAAAGCAGGTCCATTTTATGGGATTCCAGCGCCAGCTCGGAGATATTTTTGCAGCGGTCGACATTAACTGCCTATCCTCCTATCCCCAGCAGGAAACACTTTCCGTCGCTGCGATTGAAGCCATGTCCGCCGGCATTCCCATCATCTGCACGGATGTCGGTTTTATGAATGAAATCGTGATTCCCAATGAAACCGGCTTTCTGGTTCCTGTGGATGACCCGGCCGGTCTGGCAGAAAAATTAATCCATGTACTGAAAAACCCTGAGCAGAAGCAGTATATGGGCAATCAGGCCCGGAAACTGGTTGACGGAACCCTCAGCGTTCACCAAATGGCGAGAGCCTTTGAGCAGCTTATGCTTCTCGACAAGCCCGAATGAATCAACGCAGGATTCATCTCCGCAATGGTTATAAAACGATGACCGGTAGAATAGTATGAACACGCAACTAAAACATCGATACTGAGATGATAATGATGAAAAAATCTCCCCGAGTGCTGGTACTGGTGGACTGGAATCCCGATGAAGGTTCTTTACTGCGAGATTGTCTTCGGAAAACCGGGCTGCATTGTGATCTTATGGGTACCGACTATAAGCGATCGCAATGGACGCCTTTAAACAAAGTTTTTTTTCATTGGCCAAGATGCCTCTGGGTCAGTATAAAAGCTTTTAGCCTGCGACATGACTATGACTATGTGATTGCCTGGCCGCAAGTAATGGGAATGTTACTGGGCTTTATCAAACTCATGACATTTTCAAATTCACCAAACGTCGTTCTACTCAATACGACAATTGTTGAACGGAAGAATCCTTTGCTGGAAATGCTGCGAAGGTGGTTTATTGCAGTGTCCTTGAAAAAAGTTAACCATATCAGTTTTTTGTCTTATGACTACATGCGTTTAATTCAGGAGCGATTTCATTTATCAGAAACTCAGCTTGTTCATCTGAGACAACCGATTACGTTTGAAAAAAATCCTGATTACAGCGGCTTTAAACCCGATAGTTATCTCTATTCGGTAGGCTTAAGTTACAGGGATTTTCCTACCCTGATGGCCGCCGCAAGAAAATGTCCAAAACAATTTGTATTGGCTACCACAGATGCTTTCTTGAAAGGCCTGATAATTCCGGATAATGTTACTGTTCATCGAAACATCTTTGGGGCTGCCGCGGAAGAGTTGATGAAGCAGTCCGCCGCCGTCATTTTCCCTTTAGAGCGGACATCTTCTCCCGCAGGAGAAACAACTCTGGTCAGCGCCATGTTCTATGGAAAACCGGTGATCACTACAAAAACTATTACCACCCAGGAGTACATTCAAAATGGCCAAAACGGTTTTTTAGTACCCGTGCAGGATCCCGATGCAATTGTTGATGCCATCCATACCCTTTTTTCCGATCCCGACAAAGCAGACGAGATCGGTCGGCGGGCCAGACAGTCTGTTCTGGAAAATCATACGATGGAAATATATACAAAGAAAATTTTTGATGTTATTGGAAAAAATTGTTAGGGGACAGACACAATATGATTTCCCGATTGAAGCTTGTCATAATGGTCAACTGGAAGGAAGACGGTAATTGGTCTTTTCTCCATCTGCTTAAAAATAAAGTTCAAAATGTTGATATTCTTCAACCGGTTTCTTTTACACATCCGGTTGGCAGCCGATTGACCAATATCTCAAACTATTTATCCGAATTCTATGGGCCTCTCCTGGCATCGATCCGGAGAAAACGTTTTGATATCGTTGTCTCCTGGCAAATGCGCATTGGCATTTGCTACGGCATCCTGAAACGAATCGTTCATTCCCAAAAGCCGCCGGTGCATATCATTCAGGATTTTCATATTGATTTGACGCAAACCCGACAACTTTATCGGTTCCAGCTTGCCCTGTTAAAACTTGCGATTCCGGGAATTGACTATTTTTGCTGCACGTCTACGGAAGAAGAAGCAATCTATAGCCGGATGTTTAATATCCCCCGCAATCGAATTGTCTTTTTACCTCTGGTAGAATCTTCGTCTAATTTTGAAGAGTCGAGTCATCTTAAAAAGGATTATATTTTTTCTTATGGGAAAAGCGACAGAGACTTTGACACGTTGGTTCGAGCGGTTGCCCCATTGAATATAAAAACTTATATTCTATCTCAAAAATACAAACCGACGGTTCCGGTGCCGGAAAATGTTTGCATCATCCGAGGGTATGTTTCCGGCAAGGAGATGATCCAATGGATTGCATCCAGCCGAATGGTGGTTCTTCCGCTGAAAGATTATCGGATTTCCGCCGGACAGATCAGCATGCTGGAGGTTATGGCCCTGGCAAGGCCGTTGATCATCACGGAGAATATGGCTACGAAAGAATATGCGGTTCATCAGCAGACAGCACTGTTTTTTGAAGCAGGTTATGATAAGGAGTTGGCCGGCCATATTCAATATTTGTGGAATAACCGGGAAGCCGCAGAACATATCGGGCAACAGGCCCGGCAGGCCGCCTTGAAATTTGATGATCGCCGCCTGGAGGTCTTCAACAATCTGCTGGAACGTTGTACAATGGATATTCAGAAAGGAGAGCATCAATGAAAACCCGTCAAACACTGATCGCCGTATTGTTAGGAATGCTGATTCTGGCATTACCCATGAAGGGGCACACGATTACAACCATGAGCATTCAATTTGAGGAAACCCTGCGCCTGATCAGCTTGGACATGCCGCGCAAAGAGGTCATTGAAACACTGGGAACTCCGGACATCATCAAGAGCGACGGGCTGTGCCTGCAATATGAATCGATGGGGTTGAGCATTTTTCTCAATGGGAAGGATCAGGTTGAACAGATCTATCTGTCCAGAAGCTTTAAAGGATCTGTAGGCAATAAACAGCCATCCAACGCCATACAACTTGCTGATATTGAAAAAGAGTTCGGTGCATCCGTGGATGTTGCGACACTCAATTACCAGCCCTCCCCGATCATTCAGAGCAAGGCGACGGCTGAAACCGAAAATAAAACAGACCCCACCGGCAAGGAAAAAGAGGAATTCCCGCTTCAATACGAAGGCAATAAAAAACTTTATGTGTTTTACACCGGCGGGAAGCCTATGAAATACAAATACGTTTTGGATAATGAAGGGATCGCCTTCTGGCTGGATCAAAACAAGCAGCTTTATGCAACTGTCCTTTACACAGCTCGAACGAAAAATGCCGTTATCCAGTTACCGGTAATAGAAAAAGAACCGGCTGCAGTAAAAAAGGCTGCGGAAAAACTCCGGCTGCCGATCGTTCATTTTGATTTTGACAAATACAATATCAAGAAGCTTTACGTTCCGGATCTGGATCAGCATGTGGCCTATTTGAGTGCCAATCCCTCATCGCCCGTCACCGTTGAAGGGCATACCGATTATATAGGCTCGGACCAATATAACCAGAAGCTGTCGGAAAGAAGGGCGAATGCCGTCCGTAAATATCTAATTGAAAAGGGAATCGCCTCTTCGCGGATTCGTGTGGTGGGATATGGTGAGCAACGGCCCATTGCAGACAACAAGACCAAGGAAGGCCGCGCCATAAATCGACGCGCAGAATTTGAAGTGACCGTTGAAAAATGATGATCGTCGGTCCCCTGGCCCGGCGTCTTAAAGATGCAAGCCTATGAGTGAATCCCCAAGCCTTGCCGGACAAATTGGCAGAGCCAGCGCTATCATCATGATCTGGGCGATGATGGATAAAATCCTTGCGATCGGCAAGGAAATGATGATAGCTCATCGGTTTGGCGTTTCTGCGGCGCTGGATGTTTTCAATATAGCCCAGGCGTTTCCTGGAATTATGATGCTGTTTCTTTCAGGCGCGCTGGTTTCAGCGTTTGTCCCGCTGTATCTGGAATGGCGCAATCGCTGTTCTCCTCAGGAAGCAGATTCCCACGCCACCTGGTTGATCTTCTTAGCCGCCGCGTTTTTTGCGGTGTTGGCCCTGATCTGCCTTTTTTTAAGCCCGATCATTATACAACTCATTGGCTATGGGTTTGGCCCCAAAGAAAAGCAATTGGGCATTATGATGGAGCGGCTCCTTTCTTTGCTGATATTTATTGACGGCGTCGGCATTTTTTTCAGAGGGATATTACATGCCAAAAAGATGTTTTTTCATCTCTACGTAGCGCCGCTCTTTTTAAATATTTCGATCATTTTTTTCCTCTATTTCGACATGGGACTTGACATTTATGTTCTGGTCTGGGGCTTTTTGATAGGGACGCTTCTAAAAACCATTTACATGGGTGTTGCGCTCCGTTATGAGGGCTTTTCATTTAGAACCCCAATCCCTTTTGATTGGAAAAAAGTGAGCGCCCTCTGGTATTTGATGCTCCCCCTCTTGGGAAGCGAGCTTATTGCAAATTCAAATCTTTTGATTGATCAGGTTATGGCAACCCAATTGCCGGCCGGATCTGTTTCAACTCTGCGATATGCCTTTCGGCTCAACAGTCTGCCTGTCCAGGTGATTATCGCTGCCATTTCGATGGCAATTTTCCCATTTATCAGCGAAGAATTTGCAGCCGGCCGGCGTGATAACCTCCAGAGCATTTTCAAATATTCCATCATTTTTCTTGGTTTTATAACCATCCCCATCACCTGTCTGGTCGTTTTATTTTCCAAGGATATTGTCATTCTGTTGCTGAAACGGGGTGCATTCGATCTGGATGCTGCGCGACAGACCGCGCAAACACTGGTCTGCTATAGCGTAGGGCTGTTTTTTTATGCCTATACGTTTATCAATGGCACATTCTTTATAGCCCTGCAAAAGCCCAAAATACTTCTTTATATGGGAATCGTTTCCGTTTTTCTAAACGTTTTTTTTAACTTTCTGTTTATGCATTTCTTTGGCGTCAAGGGCATTGCCCTGTCCACCAGTGCCACAATGGGAATTATTTCGATCTGGTTTATTTTCCTGCTGAAAAAAAATCTGGGTATTACGAACTTATCACAGACTTTTTCCAGCTTTTACCGAATGATTATCGCAGCAGCAGGCATGTTGGGTACGGCGCTGATCATTGTAAAGCTTTTTGAATTAGCATCCATATCCAGATTGATTTCCGTCCCCATTGCTGCTGCAGCTTCGTCCCTGTGTTATCTGGGCATCATCTGGGTGTTTCGGACCCCGGATCTCAATACATGCATTACCGTATTAACCAACAAAATAAACCTTTGGAAAAAGCCATGATTTAGGCAATAGACATGGAGTCTTTGAATGAGTTTTTGCCCGTACTTTTAAGCGAGACGAACACCCATATCCTTGATTTGGGTATATTAGAATTTACTATAGAAGGCACCGGCGTCTCTGCCTGACACAACTTTCCACAGCTTTCGAAAAGCGCTCTTGGCAAATTGACCAAACTCCATCAGCGCAGGCTTGAGATCATCCAATACATAAGTTTCATGTCGCACGCCCTTGAGAGAGGCAAGGTATTGTCTCAGGGAAAGAGAACCGGCTAGAATTGCATGCACGGATGCTTCAAAATCTATCAGTGTCCGAACCCAGCGTGCGCCTGCACGCCCACGCACAGGGGAAATGGGTTCTCCATGCGCCTGCTTCCACATCAAAAAGGGGAAATCCACCCCCGCAGAAGCGCACATTGCAATCCACCCCCAGGCACGTGCATTTACATCCAGTATCTTATACAGTCCATCCCGTCTGTCAAAAATGAAATCTATTTCAACCAATCCCGTATAATTGTTCTTTTCAAGCCACTTTTTTGCTGACCCTTCAATTTCCGGTTTTTCAATTGTCTCCACATAGACACCAACCCCAAATTCCGGTGAATTGAGGCGCTTTCTCTCTGCAAATATGTCCGCAAGCACACTCCCATCCTTACATAATGCCGCATATGAAAATTGGGTATCCGCTCCATTCAAAATCATCTCCTGGATCATCATGACCGAGGAATGAGCAAATCCATTCATCTCATCATACAGTGAAAGAAGCTCATCCCTGTCTTTTGCCCGCCAGGCTCTGCCGTTTGAAAAAGCATCATGCCCCAGATGATGCGCCGGCTTCATAATCATTGGGAACTGTCCTGAAAATTTCTCAACGTCTTCTCTATTCTTCGGATAAAACGTATATGGATAAGCCACTCCTGCTTCGGCGGCTAAAGAATATGTCAATCGTTTATCTACCGCCCATTGCAAGACGTCCCACGTGGGTGTTGTGAGGCGATAATACTTCTCTAACACATTATAATAATTTGCAATAAGTGTAGCGCCTTTGTCGCTATCCGGAAAAAGCGTCCAGCCGTGCAAATCGTATTTTTGGGCAATTTCAAGTAATAATTTAATCTGTTGGTTTTCATTTTCCACGGGGAGTGGAAAACTACGAAGGACATATCGAGAAAAACGAGTTGGAGACTGACCATCATCCAATATCCATACGGGAATTCCGTGACGCCCCAAACTCCTTACGATCGCCAGCGCGGTATAGCTGGTGGCAAAGACCACAGCGCCCCGAGGCTTAAGAGGCATGTCTTCATTAGATATTCCCATAAAACTCTTCGTGTCATTGTGGATATTGATGGAGATCCTGTTTGATAAAGCATTCATTCTGTGTATCTAGAGTATAAGAAGTGTAGTCTTGTATGTCAATGATATTTTAGCAGGAAATATTGACCGCCGTAACAGGCAGAGTTTTCGGCGTCAGTAACGCTACCCTTCACTCTGATTTGATGTTCTTAATCCTTGCGTCTCTCTGTCACTAAACCATTTTTAACCAAACAACTTGAAAGATTCAAACCCTTCGTGCTAAAAGACGCTATGAAAACAGTACAAAGGGATCATCTCCCTCAATACCATAGGGTAACATTCTTGGGTTGGCGCGTTTTTTTACCAACAATTCAAATTCACATGAAGGAATGACATGAAACGCACACGAACCGTTAGCGTTATCATCCACACGTATTTAAGGGATTCTTAAAGAAGAGATTGTAACAGATCCACTATGATTAAAGACGTAGGCAATGGACGAACTTAGGCATGAGGAATTCCTGATGCGGGATTGGTTAAAGGAAACGGATGTCTCTATAACTGTTTTACGGGGAATGGAAGGACTCGAGTCCCTCCGGGATGCCTGGGAAGATGTGTTATCGGGTATGAATCGCCGACGTTTTTTCCACCTGTGGGAGTGGTATCACAGTTACCTTAAATGCCTGGCGCCAGATCCCAATGCCCTGATGTTCTTCCTGTTTACAAAGAGGTTGACGCCTGTCGCTATCTTCCCTCTTCAATTCACCAAAATTTCCATAGGGGGCCTGCAACTTAAGACTTTAGCATTTCCCTCCCATAGCCACCTGGGGCTTTGCGACCTGATCTGCCACAGGGACGCCCTGCACCTCCCCCTGTTTCAACTCTTAAGCGAGTATCTCCGAAATCATGGAGAATCATGGGACATAATCCAGCTTCTCCATCTGTTAGAAGACTCTTGCGCCCTCCAAGTTATCCATAACCACGCCCCCTCGAGATTCCTGCTAAGACACGAAGACCGCTGTGACTTCTTGGATACCACCGGAGAATATGAAACCTTTCTTCCCGGGCTCTCCAAAAATTTTAGAAGAAGTTTGAAACGAGCAAGGCAGTACCTCGATGAATTACCCGGAGTCGAGTTCGCCTTCACTCACAAAGTCCTGGAATTGGAAGAAAAGCTTGATGCATTTATGGATGTTGAAGCCTCCGGATGGAAGGGTGCTCATGGAAGTGGAACTGCCATCAAGTTGCACCCAAGCCTCAGATGCTTTTACCAAACACTTACCCGCACGCTTTCTGCTTGCGGAAGAGTATCCATCAATACCTTAACCGCAGATGGAAAGTGCATTGCTGCGCAGTTCTGTCTCCTGCTGGATGACACCGCTTACATCCTGAAAATAGGTTATGACGAGAGTTACAAACGTTATGCTCCGGGAAACCTGCTGGTGGATCTCTTCATGAAAAGGTGCCTTGAGAATAGTACGATCGCGAGCATAAACTTAATCACAGACGCCGAATGGCACGTGGATTGGAAGCCAAAGTCTTATGATAGATCAAGGCTTTATCTTTTTAACGCCACGCCGGCGGGCTTTATCGTATTTGCTATGCTGAGAGCTTATCCAATCCTAAATAAACTCTACCAGGCCTATATCCAACCTCATCTATCACCTCGGGCACAGGAATGGGTCAGAAGGCTTTCCCATGAAACTTGAGTTGATCCCCGTCGCCGGGAACTTAAAACGAATCAGGGAGATCTGGGAAGGTCTGGAGGAACATGCCAATACTTCTTATTTCCTCTCTTGGGGATGGATCGAAAACTGGATTACCAGCCTCCCGGACCACGTCCAACCGGAGCTTGCAGTGTTTTTGGAAGGGAACAACCCGCGTCTGGCATTTTTTCTCGGAAAAGCGACGCTGGGACGGACAGCGATACGGGGCAACTTTCACGGTCAGCAGCACTTATTCAAAAGTCAGGCATGGTTTCTCAACGCAACGGGGATTCCGGCCTTCGACCGCATTTATATGGAGTACAATCGTTTTCTATGCAGCCAGAAGGAATCCTTCCAATTGAACGACATATTGAATTGCCTGCCCGATTCCTGGGATGAATTATACCTGCCGGGCCTCGATATGCAATCTTTTCCGGGAACGGAAGTGCTGGATCACATCTCCCCATATAAGATCATCATCAAGGATGATACGATCGTTTTATCTCCATTCGTTGATTTGGAAAAAATTCGCGCACGGGGTGGGGATTATTTGTCGCTTTTATCGGCAAATACAAGGTCTCAGATTAATCGTTCCTACCGGTTGTGCGAAAAAATAGCGCCGGTGCAGCTTGAAGTCGCTCAGGATATCCGGAGGGCCATGGATATCTATCACGAGTTGGTCGGCTTACATGAACACACCTGGACGAATAGAAGCCAGGACGGAGCGTTTTGTTCAGATTACCTGCTTCGTTTTCACCAACAATTAATCCAGAGAAGATTTGAATATAATGAAATACAACTGCTCAGAATAAAATGTGGGGACAATACAATGGGCTGCCTGTACAATTTTGTTTATAAGAACAACGTGTATTTTTACCAGAGCGGTATGAACTACAATCTGGATAAGCGGTTGAAGCCGGGATTGGTTGCTCATGCTGAAGCCATCAGGCACAATACGGGCGCAGGTTACAAAATATATGATTTTCTGGGTGGGGGAAGTCGCTATAAGATGAGCCTGGCGACCGATCATAACCGGATGATATGGATTCGGCTGCAAAAACCTCTCCTGAAATTCAGGATCGAGAACACTTTAAAAATGCTCAAACATCGCATGATAGGGCTGCGCAACATTCAAAAAAAGGATACCCTTCGAGATCTCGGAAAAAGCGATGTTTAAAACATTGAAAGAAATGGCTTCCTGAGAAAAGGAGAACGAGAGGACCGATGATCTCTATCGCCGGCTGAAGAAAAATAAGGGACTGGACGTCTATTCCGCTCGATATAAAGAGGGTAATCAGCTATGTGGTAATAAGGTAAGGCTGACTTTGGACTGCGTTTTTGGGAGAAAGATAATGAGTCCGTTCAGAAAAATCTTGTTTTTCGGAATCATTTACTTAGCAATGGTGATTCTGCTGGAAGTTGTTTTTCGCATTCTGCCCGTCCAGGAGAGCATGGCATGGCTACCGGTAAATGAGGAAAACCCCATTCGACGGTTTGAGCCAAACCGTTCGTTTACGTGGTCCGAGCATTGGAATCTTTGCTTGGTGAACCAATTGAAATCCAATAACTATGGCTTTATCAGCGCGATTGATTATGACGCTTCGTCGAATATCCCTCTGACGGCCGTAATCGGCGACAGCTTTATAGAGGCGGCCATGGTGGATCAGACCAGGACAGCTGTTGCGGTATTAAACACAGCGTTTCAAGGCAGACGTCGTTTTTACTCATTTGCCGCCTCCGGCGCCCAGCTAAGCACGTATATAGCCTATGCGAAGTATGCAAAGAAGGAATTCCACCCCGATGGTTACGTATTTCTTCTGGTCGGCAACGATTTCGATGAAAGTTTGTCCTCATACAACGTCGAAGAAGGTTATCATTATTTTGTCAAGGATACCGAGGGTGGTCTCACGCTAACGGATAAGCGAGTTGACTACTAAGTCGGCCTTCTTAAAAAGGATCTTAGAAAATCTGCTCTATTCATGTATCTCAATGCAAACCTGCAGGTAGTACCCCGTTTGAAAACGATATGGTCACGCATGACGGATAACTTCCCCGAACAAAAACCTGAATATGTGGGACAGACGAACGCCCGTGTGGATCCCCGCCGTGAGGCCGATTCCAAAAGAGCTGTGGATGCGTTTTTTAAGATGCTGGAAGACGCCTGCGGAGTTTCCAGAAAGAATATTTTAATCGGGATAGATGGCATGAGGCCACATCTATACAATCCCGAGGATTTGGGGAAGGCTGACGGAAGTTATTTTTCTCATATGAGAAAATACGTTCTCTTCAAGGCACGCATGCTTGGCCACCCAGTCGTTGATATGCAGCCGGTTTTCGAGCAGGATTACGCTGTGAACAAGCTGTTTTTCGAATACATGCAATACAAGGACATGCATTGGAATGAGCGGGCTCATGGACTGTTCGCACACAAAATTATCGAGTCGGGATTTCTTGATTGAACATTCTCGAACTTTCCTGCCTCGCCCCTGGACATACCATGCCGCACCAAAAACTTCTGCTGCCCAAAAATCTTCTTGACATTAAAATCCCGCCCTCGTATCCTGATGCCGCATAAAATCAAATTTTTGCCAATGTGTTTGCCATTTTAGCTTTGTAACCGGTTTGACGTAGACGTGTCCCTCTTGTTGAACTGAAAAATCAGATAAATTCAGGAAGGCTACAAATATGATTGTGGTAAGAACACCTTTGCGTCTCAGTTTTTTAGGCGGAGGATCGGATTTTCCAGACTTTTATCGTAAAGCCGGCGGTGCCGTCGTTTCTACGGCAATTGATAAGTACGTTTATGTGATCATCAAGGGACGATTTGACGAGCAAGTCGTTGTCAATTACTCCCAACGGGAAACAGTCTCTTCTGCGTCGGATCTCAAGCACGAACTGATACGCGAAGCAATGCGAGTTACCGGGGTGGACAGCGGTGTAGAAATCACCACTCTGGCTGATGTGCCGGCTTCCGGTACCGGATTGGGTTCTTCCAGTACGGTCACGGTCGGGGCACTGCAAGCGTTGTTTACCTACCAAGGTGTTATCGTAACATCGGATGACTTGGCCCGGCAGGCGTGCGAAATTGAGTTGGAATTTTGCCGGAAGCCTATCGGCAAGCAGGATCAATATATTGCCGCCTATGGCGGCATACGTCTGATTGAGTTTCTGAAGGATGACCGAACGATGGTGTCCAACGTCCTGATCCCGGAAAAAGCGCTTCAGGGACTCACCCGACGGCTTATGCTGTTTTACACCAACCGGACCCGTTCATCGGCTTCGATTTTGAAGGAGCAAAATGAAAACATCGGTGATAGGCATGAGCTCTTGTGTCAGTTACGAGATATGGCCTATGCCGGCGCTCGAAATCTTGCCGATGGAGATTTGGATGCGCTTGGCAGACTTATGCATGAGGGGTGGGTATTAAAAAAACAACTTGCCAGCGGTGTCAGCGACAAAGCGATCAATGACATGTATGACGCTGCACGCCAAGCGGGTGCTTTGGGTGGCAAGATTGCCGGAGCAGGCGCCGGCGGGTTTTTACTATTGTATTGTCCATTGGACAAGCAAGATCAGGTTCGTTATGCGTTAGGGCATCTGCGGGAGCTCCCGATCGGATTGGAACGGGACGGCAGTAAAGTTATTCTCAATATTCGCCGCTGAAGAACCGAGTCCTCTTTGGGATGCCAATTTTGATGAAATATCCGTTACACGCAAAATGATAGAGGGGGTTAAATGATGGCGATTTTGCTCACAGGCGGCGCGGGCTATATCGGCAGCATTGTGACGGAACGACTTATTGACAAGGGACGAGAGGTGGTCGTCCTGGACAATTTATCAACGGGTTGCCGGTTGGCGGTCCATCCAAAGGCGAATTTTGTACATGGTGATATCAATGACCGGCAGTGCCTGGATCGGATTTTTACCCGTTTTCCCATTAAAGGGGTGATCCATATGGCGGCCAAGGCTCTGATCCCTGAATCCGTGAAGGATCCGGAGCCTTTTTACACCTGCAACCTGATCGGCGGTGTGACACTGTTGAATGCCATGGTGGCGCATAAGGTTACCCGTTTCATCATGTCCTCGACCGCCGCCGTGTATGGCCAGCCCGATCATGTGCC
>JANYAF010000135.1 GCA_025355175.1 Deltaproteobacteria bacterium
GGAATGGAAAAGCTCTTCCATCATGACGTAGATGGAAGCCGCGCCCGTGTTTCCTTTATAGGTTAGATTGGTAAACCATTTTTCGTAGGGAACATGGAAGCCGATGCCGACCATCGCGTCATGAATTTTGTCGCGGAAATACTCGGAGGAATAGTGAGGCAAAAACCAGTCGATCTCAGCGGCTTTGATTTTTCTTCTTTCGATGGCACGCGCCAGGGCCATATCAATACTGACTTTCACAATTTCTTCATTGAGGATACCGGTGTCCTGCTTCAGCGCCAGGAAATTTTTGGCCAAAACTTCTTCCATCGAATCCAACTGGCGCCAACCGGTAACTGTTTTTGTGTCATCGTCTTTGACCCCGCCGGCAAACATGCAGACTTCCATTTGTCCCGCATAGGAGACGTGTTCAATCCAGTCCACGCGTAATGACTTCTTACCGTTGTTTTTCCGGGGTGACATAAAGACGGCTCCGGCGGCATCGGAGAGCATCCAGCGCAGAAAGTCCGATTCAAAGTTTAAAATGGGATGCCTTTTAAAATCAGGATCGCCTTTTAAATGTTCAAAATAATTAGATTTAATGAGCGATGAAGCCAGGTCCGACCCGGTCGCCACGGCATTATCGCTCAACTGCAGGGCCACATTAACATAGGCCGCTTTAAAGGACGTAATGCCAGACAGACAAATTCCCAGAGTGGTAATGACTTCGCAGGGAGGTGTTTTTAATTCACCATGTACCATCAGGCCGTGACCGGGCAAAATGAGATCCGGCGTGGATGTGCCGCAGCAAAGACATTGAATGTCATTGATTGAAAAATTATCATACGGCTTCAAAAATCTCACAGCTTCAGCCGTTAATTGCGCGTTGGTGTAATTTATTTTGCCGGTACTACGGTCAATGGCATAGTAGCGGGTATTAATCCCGTTATTTTTAAGGACACGATTCTTGATCCGGGAGGGAATATTGTGGATATTGCCCAGCACCTCTTCCAATTGATCATTTGTGACCGGTTCATTGGGCAAGAAAGCGGTGATGTCGTTGATGTAAACTTCCATAATTCTCCTTCAATTATTGGGGCCTGTGCGGTTTTTCATGCAGTCTTTTGACTAAATCGGCATACGCCTTGTAAAATAAAGCCTCCGGCATTTTTGTTTTCGTCACGGCATTGGTGAATGTATAATAATCCAGATCGAAAATGACAATGTCTTTTTTCATCTCATCATAGAGCGTCGTCCCCGGGATCGGCGTGAGAATGGACAGGACGGGAATTTCAATTTTATGGGTTACAATGAAATTCTCCAATTTTTCAAAATCATTTTCCGAATATTGGGGCGCCGCGATAAAATCACCAACGATGACAATGCCCAGATCGTGCAGAATCTCAATGGCCTGACGGATAACGTGACCTTGGTATTTCTTGTTGTAGGCTTGCAGGCGCTCATCTTGAACATCCTCAAAGCCCACGACCACGGCATAGAGGCCCGCCTCTTTCCATTTTGCAAGCAGGTCCGGATGTTTGACGATGGTGTCGGCGCGGACGTCGGCAAAGAATTTTTTACGGATACCGGCTTTCAGAATTTTCCCGCAAAGTTCGGATGCCTGCGCCGCATTGCCAAACGTGTTGGCATCCACCATCCGGATGAAAGGAATATCGCCGAGCGTCTGGATATCGCGAAGGACGGCATCGGACCCATGCGTCAGATATTTTCCGCCGGTGATCCCCGGAATGGTGCAGAAAGAGCAGTTATGCGTGCAGCCGTATGCCGTAATGACAAATCCCATCGCCAGCCCCAACTGTTCCAGATAATACTGGCTGCGGTAACTGGCAACCAGATCATAACGGGGCGCGATATCCTCCATTAAATCGGCCTTACTGAATTGCCGCGGCTTATATGACAAGTGCTTTCCCGGTGACGTACGGGCGACTCCGGCAATGCCGCAGCCGTTCTCACCTGCGGCCAGATGGTCGATCAATTCCGAAAAACTCTTTTTGCCCAAACCCACAACGATGTAATCAAACTCAGCGCGGTTGAAATCATGCGGATTATACGTCGCATGGTTGCCGCCGACGACAATGAACGCCTTGCATTGCTTACGAATCTTCGCCGCATAACGGATAACGGTATTGGCCTCGCACGTCAGCGAGGTAAACCCGACAACATCCGGCCCGAATTCATCGACGGTTTTCCAGAAAGCGTCCTCATTTTCACACTTCCCATCAAATATCTGAACATCGTGCCCGGATAGAGGTCCGGCCAGAACTTCCAGATTAAACGGCTCGCCTTTGAATATCTGTTTGAGAGACGTAATGCCGTATTCTTCCTCCGGGATACTGCGGCCGCAGTTGGGAGGATTCATTAGCAGGATTTTCATTTTTTGCTTCTTCGGCATAACTGAGATTTTATAAAAAAACCCTCTTTTTAGGGAGGGCATATATAAATGGTGGGCCAGGGCAGAATTGAACTGCCGACACTCGGATTTTCAGTCCGATGCTCTACCGACTGAGCTACCGGCCCGCCTTGTTGATTAAACCTGTGAAAGGCAGGAAACGTCTATAAAATAAGGTTTCTTTTGTCAAGGTATTTTTTGGCCGTCCGCCCCCGCCGCATCTTCAGGATGCGGCGTTTCCGGCTTTTTCACTTCCGGCCGTGAAAAGTCACCGGACGTGTTGCCAAACTGAACGGGACTTTGCGCCACAATCCTGGAATCGGGGATGGAAATTCCGGCAGCACTCCCCTGTGGATCACGGATAATAACCGCTGTGCCGGCAATTTTGTCATGCCATCCCTGCTTCTTTTTATCAAAAGCAACCCAGATGTAACCAAGAGGCACTGTAAATAATAAACTGGAAACCAGATAGCCCACCGCTCTTAAAAAAGCGATGCCGAAAGAAATCGGACTGCCGTCGGCGGATACAACCTGCAGGCCTAGTAACTTTTTGCCAGGCGTCCGCCCATTCAGACCATGAAAATATGTAAAATAAGCGATAAAGAGCAAAGCGTATAATGCCGAGACGACAATTCCAATTGAACCAAGACGTTCAAGGTTGGTCAGTTTGGCCATCCAGACCTGACTGTCACCGGACATCGCTCCGGAAAAATAGGCAAGACCGGCCACAATCGCCAGAACAATAAAAACAACGCCGATGATGACTCCGTCAATGGAATAGGCCACCAAGCGCCTCCAGAAACCTGCAAATTGGTATGTCGTCATTTTTCTCCCTCTCCTGCTCCTTGGCTGAATATGCCTTTTTCATACTGGATAATGGACAAAATCGCCGCTGCGGCTGTTTCCACTTTTAAGATTCGCTTGCCGAGACTCACGGAAATAAAACCTGACTCTCTGGCCTGGGCGACTTCATCACGGGACAATCCGCCTTCGGGGCCCACGACGATAAAATAACGCACAACCCTTTCAAACCTTTGATCATTTAACACATCCCTGATGTTTTGTTGATCTTCTTCTTCCCAAAAAATCAGTTTACGGGTATCGGGCATTGCACTTGCCAGCATATCGCCAAAAGACAAAACGGGCTCTATGGTGGCCACCTGAGGACTGCGCGAGCAACGAGCGGCCTCCCGGACAATCTTTTGCCATCGGGTGACTTTAGCTCCCGCTTTTTCTCCCTCGATCCGACTGACCGAACGGGCGGCTGTAAAAGGGATAATGACGTCCGCACCCAGTTCAGCGGCTGTTTTGATGATTAAATCCATTTTCCCTACTTTCGGAATCGCCTGGGCCAGCGTAATGCTGATTTTTTTATCTGCCTGCGGAATTTGCGCTCCCAGACAAACATTCACGCCGGAAGCGCTGAAATCTTCAATGCGCGCTTCAAACTCATGTCCAAAGCCGTCGAAGATAATGATCTTGTCGCCGGATTTGAGGCGCAGAACCGTTTTTAAATACCGGAGATTATCCGTGCCCAGCAGGCAGGTTGTCGCCTTTTGCAGCGTCTCGGAACTGTATATTCGGGGCAGAGTCAAAGCCAAACACTTTCCTTGAAAGATTTTACTGACTAGAAACAATCAGGATTTTATATCTGCCGGATTTTTTCTCAGCACATAACAGACCCATTCTTTTTCGGTGAGCACATTGTGCACCTCAAGCGGCGCGACGATGAAATGCTCCTCGATAGCAGGAACATCCGGTTCGATAATCCCGGAAATAATCATATAGCCTTCAGGCAAAAGCAATCGGACCAGATGCGCGCGCAGTTTCAACAGCAGCTTAGCCGTCAAATTGGCAATGATCAGATTGCGCGGCTGACTGATTTGTGCCGCATCTTCATTCAATATCCGCAAACGGTCGGCCACTGCGTTGATAACCGCATTTTCGGCCGCAATTTCCGTCGCCTTGGAATCGTTGTCCACGCAGACCACATTCTGTGCGCCCATCTTGGCGGCAGTAATGCCCAGGATTCCCGTGCCGCAGCCGACATCGAGCACTTTCCATTCCTTGACGGAACGATCCTTCAAAATAACATCTTCAATGGCTTCCATGCACATGCGAGTGGAAGCATGCTGACCGGTGCCGAAAGCCATGCCTGGATCGATTTCCACCACAATGTCGCGACTGTCGGGCGTATATCTTTCCCAAGTTGGTTTGACAACGATATTCTTACAGACGCGAATCGGTTTGAAATATTTTTTCCACTGCTCGCCCCAGTCCGGATCGGCAATGATTTCGGTCGAAAGCGAAGGCGCGCTGACATCAGGGAAAATCTCTTCAAGACTTTTCAAATATTTGCGCACATTGTAAATCCGCTTCTCGCTGCGGACATCAGCGGGGAAAAAGGCTTGAATCACTTCAACGCCCTCAGGCTCTGGAAAATCAGTCGCACCGGGCGGCAACAGCGATTCGGAGAACACACCCTGCGCGCCGGTTTCCTCCAGGAAGTTACTCAGAGCATCGATCAGCTCCGCAGGTGCTGTTATTTCAATTTTCAGCCATTTTTCCGGTTCTTTTGGAGTCATGTTCAACCTTAACGATCTTGGAATTATTAATAATTGGCCATTCATATAGCCTGTTTTTGTTAATATATCAAGCCGCTTCCCAGAAAAGACACGGATTGATATCTTGACAAAATTTTTTTGAAAGCTTATTTTACAACTGGTAATATCACCAGCCACCTGAGCAAAAAAGGACAGGAAGAATAGCCGCTTTACGGCGCCCTCCTCACAAGAGAGGTCCCTATGCTAAACATTTTAAAATCCGAACATGTCATCAAAGAACCTTCAGGACTATCCGACCGTATCCAATGGCTGCGGAATTATTATTTCCGGGGAACCGAGCGGGCCTGGAATAATGAATACACGTCCTGGACGACACAAACGCCTTGGGACGTCATCTATAATGAAATGACATTTTATATCGTCCCGGAAACCTATCCGCTACTCAACACGTTGGGCGCATCGTATCTTCAAGCCGCAAGACCCGTAAAACTTCATCCGGATTTCTGGAATTGGTCGCTTCCCGAAAGGCGCGCGTGGTTTGTCCGGGAAGTGATCGTAAACTATGTCCCTCAGGAAATCCTGCCGGGCGATCTCGTGGCCGGCGCCCGGTTTAATGTGCAGACCTCCCTGTGCTTTACAAAAAAGGAAAGTAAGGCCTGGCAAAAACTGGTTAAGGGCAAAAACGGCGCGAGAACGCAGATGAAATGGTTTCATGATCATGGTTACGGAAACGCCGGCGCTACGAGCGGCCATCTGATCCCCGGCCATGAGCGACTGCTGACCATCGGCTGGAAGGGTGTCCATGCAGAACTGATGTCTATCTATAACGCCCTCGGCAACCAGGAACGCAAAGGATCAAAGGGGGATCAATTGCGGGCCATGATCACCGCCTCCACCATGGCGCGCGATCTGGCTTCCAAATACAAAATTTTATGTGAAAACCTCGCCCAGAAGGAACCGGACGCGCGGCGCGGCGCCGAGCTTCGGACCATGGCCACCAACTTAAGCCACGTACCCTGGGAGCCTGCGACAACATTCTGGGAAGCTGTGCAGGCGCTCTGGATCAACCACATGCTCGTCATGACGGATGAAAACTATCCCGGCGCAGGCGTTTCTTTCGGCCGGGTGGATCAGTATCTTTACCCCTATTACGAAAAATCAATCCGCGACGGTATGGACCGGGAATGGGCCAAGGAAATTCTGAAATGCTTCTGGGTTCATGCCAACACGGCTTACGACGCCATGATTCGTAACGGCAACCAGGGAATCACCGCCGGGTTCGGCCAGCTTGTCACACTATCCGGCCTCGGGGCAAAAGGCCTTGATATGACTAACGATCTTACCTACATCATTCTCGAAGTAATTGACGAAATGTCGCCCATCCTGGAACCCAAGTCCAATGTGCGGCTGCATCAGAACAGTCCCGAAGTTTTGTTGGACAAAATCGTGGATATGATTGAATCCAGTCAGGGTGCGCCATTCCTCTTTAATTTTGATGAACGCTCTATGGCCGGCATGATGCTGGAAGCTAGGATCGCCAACCTCTCCCATTTGATTCACAAAGACAACGTTCACGAATACGCGCCCGTCGGATGCCTGGAGAACACCATGGTTGGCAATGACCGTTCCGGCACAGTGGACAACAACCTCAATCTGCTCAAAGCCGTGGAACTAACATTGACCGGCGGAAAAGATCTTCTGCCTTTTTGTGATCCCATGACGGGAAAAACCGAACCCGTCAGACAGAATGGTCCCCTCACCCCCGATGCTTCGTCGTTTAAATCCTGGGAGGACTTCTGGAAAGCGTATGCCATTCAGACCAAGCATATTATTCAAAAATGCGTTGACTTGTATGAAACCTCCGATTCGATCCGCGCCCGTTTCTTTCCCACACCCTATCTTTCCTGCCTGGTCACGGGTTGCGCAAGAGAGGGAAAGGATATTACGCAGGGCGGGGCTCAAATCAGTTTAACCACACTCGAAGCCGTGACTTATGCGACCACGGTAGATTCACTCCTGGCCGTTAAATATCTGGTCTTCGACAGAAAAGCATGCACAATGGAAGAATTGATTGCCGCGCTGAAAGCTAACTGGCAAGGTCATGAAGTGCTTCAGGCCCTCGCCAAAAATCGCGCGCCCAAATACGGCCGCGACGACGATGAAGCGGATGCCCTTGCCCGTCTTGTCATGCAACTGTGGTGCGATGAAACATGGCGTCACAGCACAACAACCACCGGCCGGAAATTCCGGCCGGGAATGCTCAGTTGGAACTACTGGGCCGGCGACGGCTACGTCATGGCGGCCAGCGCGGATGGAAGGGCAAAGGGCCAATTTCTGTCCAACGCGATCTGCCCGTCCAACGGAGCGGATATCAAAGGCCCGACCGCAAATACGAACTCTGTCGGAAAAGTGCTGGGCGGAAAAGCCGAAAACGGCCAGGGAGACTGGCTGGATTACCTCAATATGCTTCCGAACGGCGCCAGCCATACGATAACGTTCAATCCTTCCATACTGCGCGATCCGGTGCACAAGGATAAATTCAAGGCGTTTCTGAAAGGCTACACGCTAAACGGAGGCACCGCCTTGCAAATCAATATGCTGGATCCCGACATGCTGAAAGATGCTCAAACTCATCCTCAGGACTATCGCCATCTCCTGGTGCGCATTACCGGCTATAATGCCTACTTTACAACCGTGGGTCGGGAACTTCAGAATGAAGTGATTGAGCGGATCAGTCATAATAAATTTTAAGGCTCACGAACAATGGCACGACACCAAGCCCCAGAGGGCATCATTCTGGAAATCATCCGCATGTCCACCGAGGACGGCCCCGGCATTCGTACAACTGTTTTCTTTAAGGGCTGTTCGCTTAGCTGCGGGTGGTGCCACAATCCCGAGAGCATCAGTCCGAAACCGCAAATTCAGTGGATGAAAACCAGCTGCATCGATTGCGGTATTTGCGTGGAGACCTGTCCGGAAAAAGCGCTGACGCAAACCCCCCAGGGAATCACGATCAACCGCCTGCTTTGCACCGGCTGCGGTCTATGCACGGAAGAATGTCCCACCACCGCCATGGAGTTTTTAGGCAAAGAATGGAACGTCCATGATCTGGTCTGCGAACTCGTTAAAGACCGTGTTTATTTTGAACAGTCCGGCGGTGGCGTCACCCTGTCCGGCGGAGAGGCGGCCCTGCAACATGATTTCTGCCTGGCCCTTTTAAAGGAGCTGAGGGGCAGAGGTATCCAGACGGCCCTGGATACGTGCGGGCAGGTGTCGCAGACCCTGCTTGCCGGCCTGTTGCCTTACGTTGATATTCTACTTTATGATCTCAAGGAAATCGATCCGGATAAGCACAAAATATTTACCGGCGCCGGCAACGATAAAATTCTGGCCAACGCCGTGTTTGCGGCACACTTTAAAAAAACGCATCCCTATCCCAAAACACTCTGGATCCGCACACCGGTGATTCCGGACACCACGGACACGGTCGAAAACATCCGGGGCATCGCCGATTTCATCAATACCAACCTCGAAGGAGCCATTGACCGATGGGAGCTTTGCGCCTTTAACAATCTATGCCGGGACAAGTATCAGCGGTTAGACATGGACTGGTCGTTTGCTGGAAAAGACCTTCCGGAAAGATCCTGGATGGAGGAGCTGACGCGGGTCGCCGAAAGCTGTGTATCGTCATCGATTGTCTGCTGGAGCGGATCAACAAAACTGGACAAAGGCGGGGATCAAAAATCACCGCGGCAAACACAAGACAAAAGCAATCCGGCGCACGGCTGCTGATCAAAACTGAAAGGAAACAAAACATGACTCCCAAAAATAGTTTTTCCGAATCGGACATGAAGGCCTTCGCGCCGTCGGAAAAGGTCGGCATTATTGCGACGGTGACCAAGGATGGTTTGCCGCATATGTCTCTTTTGACGTCGGTGATGGCGTCCACACCAACACAACTGACCGTTGGTGAATTTTGCCAGGGCCTAAGCAAAGCATACATGCGGCAAACAGGGAAAATCGGTTTTGCCATCCTGACGCTGGACAAAAAACTCTGGCGGGGAAAGGCACTCTGGACGCATTTAAAAAAAGAAGGCCGGGAATATGAAGTCTATAATCAACAGCCCATGTTTCGATACAATACTTACTTCGGTATCAACACCGTGCATTACCTCGATCTGAAGGAAACCACAGCCGGCGCGCCCCTGCCGCTTGCTTCCATTATCCCGTCGGCGCTTCTCACCAAAATGGCGAAAAGCAGCGCTGCAAAAAACCATCCGGAAAGAGTGCTGTCGTTTTTTGGAGAGGCTTTATTCAACAGGCTCGATTCCCTCAGTTTCCTTTCCTATATCGACCGGGACGGTTTTCCGGTCATCATCCCCGTTATCCAATGCCAGGCGTCGGACAGCAGTCGGCTCGCCTTTCATCCGGGTGCATTTTCCAGCGAGCCCAGCGGGCTCGAACCGGGGATGACGGTAGCTGTTTTTGGTCTGACCATGCAGATGGAGGATGTTCTGGTGCGAGGCGTCTTTAACGGCTATGACCGTTATCGGGGCATCAAACTGGGCACGCTGGATGTGGACTGGATCTATAATTCCATGCCGCCCAATCACGGACAGATTTACCCGCCGGTGCCTCTGGAAGCAGTCGTCAATTTCTAAAAGGTGCGTTTATGGCGCTGTCTTAGGGATTTAAAAATACCATTCGCCCTCACTTCACCCGGTGGAGACAATGTGATGCATTACTTGTCTTCAGAGATTGTGATCCTAACCTGTCTTGAATATCCCTTCCATGGCAATTTCGGCGATACTTTTTCTCGATGAAGGAAATTCCCGTTCCTGGAGATATCCGGGCAAATCTTCTTTTTTGCCTTTTTTGCCCACTGCGATCATGGCCTCAACCTGATATTCATCCGACATGCGCAAGACTTCTTTTGCCTTGTCGTAATCAAATCCCTGCATCCCGTGGATAACCAGATTTTTCAGAGATCCCTGCAAGGCAAGACTGACCCAGGCAGCGCCTGTATCATATGTATGAGTGCGTGCGGGTTTGCCCGAATCAAAAGTGCTTTTGGAAATGACGACGATCAACACAGCAGCGTTTTTTGCCCAGACTTGATTACCTTCAGCCAGTAAATTGAAGAAAGTTTCCCAATGAGGTGTATTGCGCAGCGCATAGATAAAACGCCAGGGCTGATTATTATTGGCTGATGGCGCCCAGCGGGCCGCTTCAAAGAGTGATAGGAGCGTCGCTTCATCGATTTCCTCGCCGGACATCGCCCGGGGAGACCAACGGCTGATAAAGAGTTCATCAACATCATTTTCCCGTTTTCTAAAATCATGAATGTTCATAAATCACCTCTCTTTTTCATGGGTCTCTGTTATCTAAATATTTTTTCATAGCCTCTTGATTTTTAATGATTTTTTTCGGTCAGTTCCAGCAGAGCGCTAATATCTTCGAGCATTCTGATGACTTTTTCTTTCATAATCATGGACTCATAAAAATAATTAAGGCGGTGCTTGACATTCTGGTTTGGAAAATATATAAAGTTCAACTTACTTAAAAGGCAAACGACGTCCCCATCGTCTAGTGGCCTAGGACACGGGCCTTTCACGCCTGTAACCGGGGTTCGACTCCCCGTGGGGACGCCAAAATATTAAAAAAGGCAAACTGAAAAATTCAGTTTGCCTTTTTTATTGGGAGATTATTCCGCCGGGGCTTCTTCTTTCTTTTTGCGGGGCTTTTTCGGAGCATCCCCTGCGGCTGCTTCAGCGGGTTTCTTTTTGGGCTCTTTTTCACCCGCCGCTGCTTTCTTCTTCGGCTTGGATTCTTTTTCCGGCGCGGCCTTGGCTTCCTTCGGCGCGGATTTTTCCGCCAGCTTCTTTTCTTTGGCCTGCTTCAATGCCTCAATCTTTACCGTCTTCTTATCAAAAGCGGCGATACGAACATTCGTTTCCCTGATTTGCGATTTCAGATTTTTCACAAGAGGATCACTCTTCGTTTTTTCGCTCGCGACCCCTTGTCCTGCTAGTTTCGAGAGCCGCAGTTCCAGTTTCTTTTCTAATACTCGGCGTTGCTCGAGTCGCACTTCCTTACTTTTTGATGCCATTTTATCCTCCCTGAAATTTTAAAAATAAAATTGAATTGCACGGGAAAATAGCAATATTTTCATTGGAAAGCCATAAATATTTTCAGAAATCGTATCTGGAGAATCTAAAACTTCCCTGACTTTGACGGACAAGGCTTCCAACCGACACGGGTCAGGCATAAATTCCCGGCAACCCTGCTCCACGATGATGGAGCCCTTTATGTTAATGCCTGTGTAAACAAAGAAACGACCGCCAATCATTGTCGCGATTGCCATCCTTGCGCCTGGTAATTCATCTTAGCCGCAACAAACCGATTGTTTCAATATGCTCAGTTTGTGAAAACATATCGATAGGTTGAAGGCTTTGCAGCTCGTAGCCCTGCTCGTCCAAAAACTTTACATCCCGCGCCTGCGTGGTCGGATTACAGGAAACATAAATAATATCCTGTGATTCCAAACTGGAAATTGCGGTAAGCGCCTCCGGGCTCAAACCGGTGCGCGGCGGATCAAGAATGATTAAATCGACCGCATCCTTCTTGCATATCCGGTCTTTGAGTACCCCTTCAATATCACCGCAGATAAACTCCGCGTTTTGTATCGCGTGTCTTTCGGCATTTATGCGCGCAAACTTGACAGATTTTTCATTGATTTCGACGCCAACCATCCGCTGGGCATAAGGCGCCAGAAAAATCGAGAAAAGACCGGAACCACAGCAGGCGTCAATAATAGTTCCTCTCTTTTTTCCGCCGACGAGACTGCAAACTTCATCAACCATCCGGTCTGTCAGATATAAATTGGCCTGAAAAAAACCCGTGCGGGGAACCAGAAATTCCCGGTCTTTTACCACTCGCACGATGGCCTCATCGGGAAGACCAGGAGGTCCCGACCAAAATATCAAATCATCGTTATCGAATGAAACATCGCCTTTTATCCTTGTCTGTTGAATCTGTTCATTGATGGTTTCATCCATAATATCGCAGTGTTCAATATCTACGATTCTGCCGCCGGAAACATCCATAAAACCCAACTGGAAACCTCCGGCCGTTTTTGCGGCATGAAGCTGAGCCTTACCCCGATAGCCATAAATCCGAGGGGAAGGAATGACCGCGCTGACCTGCGGCTGTAACATCCCACCGATTCTTGAAAAGGCTTCCGCAACCTGCTTTTGCTTAATAATCAACTGATATTCATAATCGATATGCTGATAGGAACAGCCGCCACACCGGCCATAATAAAGGCAAAGCGGCTCCGTCCTTTGCGGTGACGGCTCGATGATTTTCAGCAAACGCCCCCGGGCAAATTTTTTCTTGCGCTCAACGATTTCAACCCCCACGACATCCTCAGGCGCAGCGAAAGGCACGAAAATAACAAAACCGCCCACGCGCCCGACACCGTGACCGCCAAAAGCAACGGATTCAATTTCCAGAGTGAAACGATCTTTAATCTGCATAATCATCCTGTCTCATCCCATATCGTATATTCAGACACCGGAGTCAAGAAAGGTCGTATTTTTCTTTACAACGCGATCTATTGTTGTTAATTAAATCCCACTAAAAAATCATAAGGAATTCATGATGAGCGCTTCCAGAAACTCCATTTTGTGCCCCAACTGCCGTAAACTGATCAGTCTGGACGAACCGGCCTGCCCCTATTGCGGGTTGATCCGACCCGGCTTACATGATACCGCGGGAAAACTTCGCAATATCCTTTTCGCCTTTGAACCGGTTAAAACAATCATCACTGTCAATATCACT
>JANYAF010000136.1 GCA_025355175.1 Deltaproteobacteria bacterium
AAAAGTTCAGGAATATATTGAAGCGATTATTATCGCGATATTAATCGCCGTCGTTATTCGTACCTTCATCATCCAGGCCTATAAAATTCCTTCCCGGTCGATGGTGCCCGCACTGCTCGTCGGCGATCATCTTCTGGTCAACAAATTCATTTACGGCATCAAAATACCCATCATCAGAAAAATAATCCTGCCCATCTCCGACCCAAAAAGAGGCGATATTATCGTTTTCATTTACCCCAATGACCGCACCAAAGATTATATTAAACGCGTCATCGGCGTTGCCGGCGATAAAATAGAGATTAAAAATAAAGATATCTTTATCAATGACAAACCCTATAAAGATGCATTCGGCATCTATTCCGACAGCACCATCTACCCGGCGATTATGCAACCGCGCGACAACTTCGGACCGGTCGTCGTTCCGGCGGGATCGCTTTTTGTGATGGGCGACAACCGTGATGAAAGCGCCGACAGCCGTTTCTGGGGGTTTGTTGATTTGAAAGATGTGGAAGGAAAAGCGCTTATTATCTACTGGTCGTGGAACAGCGAAGAACAAGATAATCTTCTGAAAAAACTACGCTGGGAACGCCTGGGAAGTATGCTGCACTGATCTGTATTCGCTTTGTCCATCTTTTTATCCATCTTTTTATCTTGACAGGCATGACGGCAAGTTGTATTGTCTTTAAAAGTAACCTTTTAATTTAATCCGGTGAGATTGAAAAAGGACGACGTAATGAAAATGTTAAAACTAAAGTCAATAAGGCCTTTCTCCGCAAGGGGAAGGGCCTTTTTTATGTCTGTTCACGGATTTTCAACTAATGGCGCTCCGGATTGTTTTGGCGAAGGAATATCGTTCCAAGGATAACGAAAATTAATAATGAGTAATTGAGGGGAAAGCATGACAGAAGAAAAGGGTCCCAAAATCGTGATGGACAGTAACGTCATTGAACGATGTCTGGCGCGGATTGCCTATGAAATTCTGGAAAAGAACAAAGGCATGGATAATCTTGTGCTGGTCGGTATCCGCACGGGTGGTATCTATCTTGCCGAAAGGCTTCAGAAAAAAATATCGGCGATTGAGGGCCGGGAAATTCCACTGGGCATTCTGGATATTACACTTTATCGCGACGATATATCAAAATCAAAAAAGAAAGCGCCGCTGGGAAAAACAAATATTCCCTTCGATCTCACGGAAAAAAAAGTCATCCTAGTGGACGACGTTCTTTTTACCGGACGGACCATCCGCGCCGCCATGGACGCTTTAATTGATTTTGGCCGTCCCAAAATGATTCAGCTGGCTGTTTTAATCGACCGCGGGCATCGTGAACTGCCCATTCGCGCCGATTATGTTGGAAAAAATCTTCCTTCTTCTCTTTGGGAAGCCGTCAGCGTCAATCTCCTGGAAAAAAATGGCAAAGATGAAGTTGTCATTGAAGAAGAAATGTAATTCAAATATCGACAAGGCGAACCTATGATGAAACTTGAAAAAAAAGATATCCTCGGTATCCGGGAAATGACCGTTGACGAAATTAATCTGATTCTGGAAACCGCCGAATCTTTTCTGGAAATTTCGACACGCGATATTAAAAAAGTCCCCACGCTCCGCGGTAAAAGCGTGATCAACCTGTTTTATGAAGCCAGCACACGGACACGGACATCTTTTGAGATTGCCGGAAAAAGACTCAGCGCCGATATCATCAACATATCCGCATCGACCAGCTCCGTCGTCAAAGGCGAAACCCTCATAGACACCGCGCGCAATCTCGAAGCGATGAACCCGGACATTATTGTTATCCGGCACAGCGCTGCCGGCGCTCCGCATCTGCTGGCTTCGCTCGTCTCTCAATCCATCATCAATGCCGGTGACGGTGCACATGAACATCCCTCTCAGGCCCTGCTCGACATGATGACGATTAAAGCCAAAAAAGGCAGGATCGCTGGACTGAAAGTCGCGCTCATCGGCGATATTCTGCATAGCCGGGTTGCCCGGTCCAATATTTATGGCTTGTCCAAAATGGGCGCTCAGGTGGTCGTGGCCGGCCCCGCCACCATGATACCGCGCGATATCGAGCAGATGGGCGTGAAGGTTTACACAAAACTTGACGATGCGATTGCAGATGCCGATGTCGTCATGATGCTGCGTATTCAGTTGGAACGGCAAAAGCAAAACATCTTCCCATCGCTTCGTGAGTATGCACAGCATTACTGCCTGAATCGCAACAACATCAAACTGGCTAAAGATGATGTCATCGTCATGCATCCCGGCCCCATGAATCGCGGCGTGGAAATTTCGCCCGACATCGCCGACGATGCGAACTATTCCGTCATTCTTGATCAAGTCAATAACGGCGTCGCCGTCAGAATGGCGCTGCTTTACCTGCTCTCCGGAGGAAACGAATGAAACTGTTATTAAAAGGCGCAAGGGTGATTGATCCGTCGCAAAAAGTTGATACCCGGATGGATGTTTTAATTGAAGAAGGGAAAATCGGCGCATGCGGCACAGCCATCAAAGCATCGCCGGATGTCAACGTCATCGATCTGACCGGGATGATTGTCTCGCCCGGCTTGATCGACATGCACGTTCATTTGCGCGAGCCGGGTCTGGAATATAAAGAAACCATCGCCAGCGGTTCTGCCGCCGCTGTGGCCGGTGGTTTCACGTCGATTGCCTGTATGCCCAACACGGAGCCGGTGAATGACAATCGTTCGATCACCGAGTTCATCCGCAGAAAGGCCGCAGAAGCGAATCTGGCCAATGTTTATCCCATCGGCGCGATCAGCATCGGTTCGGAAGGCAGGCAGTTAACGGAATTCTGGGATCTCAAAGAAGCCGGAATTATTGCGCTCTCTGACGACGGGAAGCCCGTCATGGACGCGGCTCTGATGCGCCGTGCCCTGGAATATGCCTCTTCGCTTGACTTGCCTGTTATTCAACACTGTGAAGATAAGAATCTTTCCGCAGGCGGTCTGATGAATGAAGGATATTATGCCACCATTCTCGGACTGCCCGGCATTCCCGCCATCGCCGAAGATGTTATGGTGGCGCGCGATATTTTGATTGCCGAATATACGCACACACGGATTCACATCGCGCATGTCAGCACGGCGGGCGCCGTGCTTCTGATCCGCGATGCCAAAGCACGGGGACTGAACGTCACGGCGGAAACCGCTCCGCATTACTTCACCTTGACTGACGAATCACTTCAGGGGTACGATACCAACTACAAAGTCAGTCCGCCCCTGAGAAGCGCTTCCGATGTAGCCGCCATTAAAAAAGGACTCGCCGACGGCACGCTCGACGCCATCGCCTGCGATCACGCGCCGCACGGGCGCACGGATAAGGAAGTGGAATTCGAATATGCCCAAAACGGAATCAGTGGCCTGGAAACGTCTCTGGGCTTGAGCTTGAACCTGTGGCGTGACGGGATCCTCACCTTACCAGAGCTGATCGCCAAAATGAGTTGCAATCCGGCGCGTATTTTAAATCTGAACAAAGGAATGCTTGCGTTAGGATCTGACGCGGACATCACCGTCACCAACCCTGATCTGCCCTGGATAGTGGATGTAAAATCCTTTCACTCGCACGGGAAAAATTCGCCTTTTCATGGCCTCAAAATGAAAGGACGCGCCGTTTTGACCATCGTCGGCGGCGATATCAAGTACGACGGACTTGCATCAAAGCCATGAGTGCCAGAGAAAGCCATAAGACCGCCGGATTTATTCTGAAGAGCCTGAACTACGGGGAATCGGATCTAATCGTCACCTTTTACAGCCGTGAGTTCGGCAAAATCAAGGGGATCGCCAAAGGCGCCAAAAGAAGCAAGAAGCGTTTCGCCAATGTCTTTGAACCATTTTCCCTGACCAACGTCATTTTTTCACAGAAAAATCGCGACGCGCTGGCTTTCATTGAAGCCTGTGACATCATCGACCATTACACCGCCATCCGCCAGGATCTGGAAAAAACACTGACCGCTTCTTATTTCATCGATCTGACCGACCACTTCAGTCCGGAAGGGAAACACAATGAAAATATTTTTTCGCTCCTCACGGATTTTCTGGCCATGTTGACGCGGGAAAGTGTTTCGGACGCAGCCATTCGTTTTTTCGAAATGCGTCTTTTAAAAATCGCCGGATTTGAACCGGCGCTTGCGGCCTGTGTGCGCTGTAAAGCACCCGTGATCAACGGGGGGACTTACTACTTTTATCCGAAAGAAGGCGGTATTTTCTGCGCCGCTTGCGCCCGGCCGGAAAGATATGATCAGGGTGTTTCCGCGGGCACCGTCCGCACCCTGCTTCTGGGAAAAGATATGGATATTGAAAAAATAAAAATGGTCTTTCTTTCGGAAAGTCTCGCTGTCGAATCTCGCAACATCCTCTGCGGTTTCATTTCTTACGTGCTGGGAAAGGAAGTCAAATCTCTCAAAGTCATGGAGCAGGTGCGCCGATATTGTCCTTAATGGAGGTTCATATGCGCCGACCGGAACTCCTGATCCCCGCCGGCAATCTGGAAAAATTGCGCACCGCTTTGCTTTATGGCGCGGATGCCGTCTATACCGGTGTTCCGGGGCTGAGTCTGCGTTCGTCATCCGCCGAAATATCGCTCGATGATCTGGCCACAGGCGTTTCCGAGGCCCATGGGCAACGTGTCAAGGTTTATGCCGCTCTCAATACATTCGCCCGCAATACCGATCTGGAAACGGCGCGAAGGACTATCCCCGCGTTGATCGCAACAGGCGTTGACGCACTGATCATCAGCGATCTCGGTTTGATCCGGCTGATCCGTCAAATCGCGCCCCAACTGACGCTGCATCTGAGCACACAGACCAACACCATGAATACCGAAGCGGTCCGCTTCTGGCAGGATCAGGGCATACGGCGGATTATCCTGGCACGGGAATTGACTTTAAGGGAAGTTGGAGAAATTTCCAAGGCGGCACCCGGCATGGAACTGGAAATTTTTATCCACGGCGCGATGTGCATGTCTTATTCGGGGCGCTGCTATCTGTCGGCCTGGCGCAACCGGAAGAGCGCCAACCAGGGGGACTGCACACAGCCCTGCCGCTGGGAATACCTGCTGACTGAAGCAACACGCCCTCACGATCCCCTCATTCTGGAAGAGGATGAACGATTCAGTTATTTACTGAGTTCAAAAGATTTATGCCTGATTGAGTATCTGCCGGAAGTGCTGGCCACCGGCATCACGAGCGTTAAAATTGAGGGCCGGATGAAATCGTCCTACTACGTGGCCGTTGTTACCCGAACCTACCGTCAGGCGCTCGACGAATTGACCTCGCACAAAGAAACCTACCACTGCAATCCGCAATGGCTTGATGAACTAAAGAAAATTTCTCACCGCGGCTACACCACCGGCTTTGCTTTCAGCAAGGAAAAGATAACGGAAACCAGTCCGGAAATAAAAAACATCCAGACCCACGAGCCGGCGGGCATTGTTCTGGGCTATGATGATGTTCACAAGCGAATTCTCGTGGAGATCCGCAATCATTTAAAGGCAGGGGATGTTGTTGAACTACTATTGCCAAGGGATATTGTGTGGGTGAACACCCAAAGGCTTTTCAACAACAATGGCGACGTTGTCCTTCAGGCCCACGCGGGAAATAAAATATTTTTAGACCTACCCTGCCCGGCGCCCCAGGGGGTTCTTCTGCGCAAAGCAATGACATCAGGCAAAGAAACTGTCAGACTGTAGGCTATCAGTGAAAATTAAAGCCCCCCGCAGCACACTGCGGGGGGCTCAACTTAACTCTTCAGCCTTCGGCCTTCAGTCTGATTCTTTACTTTTTAATGATATATTCGGCTGTCGCTGCTTCTACACGACGGTTCTTCGCCTTCCCTTCCTTTGTGGCGTTAGAAGCAATAGGTTTCTCCAAACCGAAACCTTTGGCCGTTAAACGTTTGGCGTCAATACCACCTTTTTTAACCATGTATGTATTTACAGCATCAGCGCGTCTCTGGGAAAGTTTTTTATTGTAAGCGGCGCTGCCAACGCTATCCGTATGTCCTTCGATCACTACATTGAGATCAGGATATTGTTTCATTACGGAGACCAGATTATCGACATCCTTGAAGGAATTCTTCTTAATGATCGCTTTATTGACATCAAATAATACATTCAGAGTTGTTCTTCCCTTCTCCATGATTTCCTTAGCTACCCTGGGCTGGGGCTTCACTTCCTCAACCACCACGGGAGCTGCCGCCTGTGGCTTAATTTCCTCAACTACCACAGGAGCTGCCGCCTGGGGCCTAACTTCCTGAACTGCCGGCGGGGTTACAACAGGTTCCGGGGCAGATGCAACAGCCTTCTTTGCGCCACCAAAAGCAAAGGTTAAACCAACCGTGGCAAGCAAATTGTTGTGTGTATCCCGGAAAGGAATGATATGACGGACATCAGCACGCAGGGCAAAATTATCCGACAGGAAATACTTCACACCGGCGCCGTAATCCGCCGTAATTTTATCACGCTTATCTTCGGTCGTCATCTCAAAGGCATTACTATAATGAGCACCACCAACACCAACCGCGAGAAAAGGAATGAAACGACTGTCCGGCAGAAGATTGACAATGCCTTCAATGCCGTAACCCACGAATTTAATGTCTGATGTCTGACCACCTCCCCAAAGGATCGCGGTGGGCACATAATGAGCGTACCCCTCAACACCGATGTATTTGGTAAAATTGTAACCGAGGCGCAAACCAAGAGCAATCGTGCTTTGCAGATCCTCATTGCCTTCAAACTTATACATGCCAATAGTCGGTGTAATATTAACCGACCCGGCTTTCACCTGCGCGTATCCTGTTGCGACAACTAACATGAGCAGCAGAATAACAACCAATGAAGTAATCTTTTTCATATTTTTCTCCTTAATTCTTATATTTCGATTTTCAATCGACTCTTTTTCTCAAAAAAGTCAATCACCATTTTGGAGTAAAAAACAGAATTCATGGGACATGGGCTCAACGAATATGTTTTTGATCAACCACCTCGCGAGCTCGCTGTCGAGGTATGAAATGAACGTCATTATATCGCGAGCTCGCTGCGGAGAATTGACGCTCGTCCCGCTTAAGCGGTATTAAAAATATCTATAAACCCTCACACGACTGATGTCAATATGTTTTTATAAAATTGTGTACCGGGCCAGCCAAGTGCAGGCTGGATTTCAATGACAGAGATTCAGTATCTCCCGCATCACGTCGGGCATGACATCATTATTTTCACCCATATTGGACAGGCCGTGCGCTTCCAGTAGTTTAATCACCAGATCGGTATCGACCGCCTGAATACCATAACCCCTCAGACGGGTTGGCAAACCCATACTCTCAAAAAAAGCCCGCGTCCTGTCAATCGTGGTATCGATTCGCGTCGCCTCCGTCCCGGATGAAATACCCCAGATCCGTTCGCCGTACTGAAGCAGTTTTTGCTTCTTACTTCCGGCACGGACTTTCAGCATAGCCGGCACGATGACGGCCAGGGTCTGAGCATGATCCAATCCGTATAAAACCGTCAATTCATAGCCCGCCCGGTGAGCCGCCCAATCCTGAGGAACACCCGCGCCGATGAGACCATTCAGCCCCAGTGTCGCGGCCCACATGAGATTGGCCCGCACATCATAATTCTTTGGATCGACAAGCGCTTTCGGTCCCTCTTCCATCAGCAGAAGCAAAAGCCCTTCGGACAGGCGATCCTGAACTTTTCCATTCACTGGATAGGTCAGATACTGCTCAAGAACATGCACAAACGTATCGACCACGCCATTGCCGATTTGTCTGACCGGCAGGGTAAAGGTCTTCGTTGGATCCAGCGCGGCAAATCGGGGAAACAGACAATCATTCATTATAGCGCGCTTCAGCCTGACGGATTTGCGTGAGATAATGGCCCGGTTGTTCATTTCCGAACCGCTCGCCGGCAGCGTCACAACAGCACCAACCGGCAGTGCCCGGCAAATGTCGGCGCCTTTGTTCTCCAGTAAAAGAAATGGTTCGTTGTTAAAGGGAATGGCGGCGGCCATAAACTTGGTTCCATCAATAACCGAACCGCCGCCGATCGCCAGCAGAAAATTAATATTCTTCTTGCGCGCCAGCGCTATCCCCTGCATTAACGTTTCATATTCGGGATTTGCTTCGATGCCGCCAAATTCAGTGATATCAAAACCTGCAAGGGCCGAGACCACCTCATCCAGCACACCATACTTCCTGGCGCTCATCGCGCCATAAGTGATCATCACCTTGGCATCACGCGGAATTTCACCGGCAATCCGCCCTATCGCGTCTTTGCCGAAAATGACTTTAGTGGGATTATGAAATGTAAAATTGAACATTTTGACTTCTTTATTGACTGAAAAGGTTCTTTTTGGCGTAATATTTACATCAAGACCATTAATTATAGAAAAGTCGCCTGGCTATGTCAACAAAAAACTATGGTGACGGATCAGATTGACCGCCGCGACAATTGACCCTCAAACCGATTTTACGCCTGATGAACCATTCAGTCTTTTACCCTTTGATATTGACCCCATCGCCCTTTCGTGCTAGGTAGCCGCTTGTAAATTTGAAGATACGGGTCCGTTGGACAGGTCTGTGCTTCTTTTTGGCAACCACTTAAGGAGGACATTGTGACTTTTCAGGAATTAATATTTGCTCTCGAACAATACTGGCACTCTCAAGGCTGCGTCATCCAGCAGCCCTATGATATGGAAGTCGGCGCGGGCACATTTCATCCCGCCACCTGCCTGCGCGCACTGGGGCCCGAACCGTGGAACGTGGCGTATGTTCAACCATCGAGGCGTCCCACCGACGGCCGCTATGGTGAAAATCCCAACCGCCTGCAGCACTATTATCAGTACCAGGTCATCATGAAACCCTCCCCTAATAATATCCAGGCACTCTACCTCAATTCACTTAAAAGTTTCGGCATCGATCCGCTCGAACACGACATCCGTTTCGTTGAGGACGACTGGGAATCGCCAACACTGGGCGCCTGGGGGCTGGGTTGGGAAGTCTGGCTCGACGGCATGGAAATCTCGCAGTTCACCTATTTTCAGCAGGTGGGCGGTTTCGATCTGCATCCGGTATGCGCCGAGCTGACGTACGGTACGGAACGCATTGCCATGTACATTCAAGGCATCAACAATGTCTATGATCTGCAATGGACGGACAAGGTTAAGTACGGCGACGTTCATCATAAAGGGGAGGTGGAATTTTCCACCTACAATTTTGAAGTGGCGGATATTCCCATGCTGCGCAAGCTCTTTGATATGTATGAAGAGGAAGCCCTGCGCATTGCCGAAAAAAAACTGGCGCTGCCCGCCTATGATTACTGCCTGAAATGTTCCCACACCTTCAATCTGCTCAACGCCCGCGGCGCGATCAGCGTGGCCGAACGAACCAGTTACATCGGCCGGGTCAGAAATCTGGCGCGCCTGAGCGCCGAACTTTACCTCAAGCAACGCGAAGAAATGGGGTATCCCCTTTTAAAGAACAACTAGAAGATCTGGAGACAAAATGAGTAACGAACTGCTTTTTGAAATTGGCACCGAAGAAATTCCCGCCGCGTTTTTGTCCAAGGCCGTCGGTGATATGGAAGAGATCATCCGCAAATCCCTAACGGAAAAACGCATTGGCTTTACCGGAATCAAGTGTCTGGCCACACCGCGCCGTTTGGTTCTTTATATTGAGGATATTTTGCAAAAACAGGAAGACCAGACGATCGAAAAGCTGGGGCCAGCCAAAAAGGCCGCCTTCGATGAAAACGGCCAGCCAACAAAAGCCGCGCTGGGATTTGCCAGGGGACAAGGAATGGAAGTCTCCCAGTTGGAAACCATCGTCACTGAAAAAGGCGAATATCTGGGCGCCAGCAAAACCATTGCTGGCCAGCCGACGGTAACATTGTTGCCCGAAATTCTGACCAGTTTTCTTCTGACGATACCTTTTCGGAAATCCATGTGCTGGGGCAACCATGATTTGCGCTTTGCCCGTCCGGTGCATTGGATCCTGGCGCTCTATGGCGGAAAAGTTGTTCCCCTGAAAATTGAGGACATTGAAAGCGGCAATATGTCCTATGGTCATCGCTTCATGAGCCCGGCTCCTTTCGCCGTATCCGGCTTTGCAGATTATCTGATCAAGACCAGAGAAAATTTTGTCATCGCCGATCCCGCGGAAAGAAAGAAATTCATTCTGGAAGAAGCCCAAAAGGCGGCTTCCGAGGTTGGCGGAAAACTTTTTTATACGGAAGACCTGATGGAGACTGTCAGTTTCATTGTGGAATATCCCGTGATTGTGCGCGGCGGATTCGATGAAGCCTATTTAAAGATTCCCAAAGAAGTTCTGACAACCACGATGATCTCGCATCAGAAATATTTCCCCGTCGTTAACACCGAAGGAAAACTTCTGCCTTACTTCATCGCGGTGAGCAACACTAAGGCCCGCGACATCGCCGTGGTGGCCAGTGGTAACGAAAGAGTATTGCGGGCGCGCCTGGCGGATGCTTCATTCTTCTTTGAGGAAGACAAGAAAGTCCCCCTGGAGACTCGTGTAGAATCGCTCAAAAAAGTAGTCTTCCACACACTCTTGGGAACGTCGCATAAGAAAGTAATGCGCTTCCGCAAGCTGGCGGTCAAGCTTGCCGCCAAAGTGAAACCGTCCGTCAAGAAAAACGTTGACCGCGCCGCACTTCTGGCCAAGGCTGATCTGGAATCGCTCATGGTGGGTGAATTTTCGGAACTCCAGGGCATCATGGGACGCGAATATGCACTTTTAGCCGGCGAAAAACCGGAGATCGCCAATGCCATCTACGAACATTATTTGCCGATTGTCGCCGGCGGTGATCTGCCCCAAACGGATGAAGGCGCCATTGTCGCCATTGCCGATAAAATAGATACAATTGTCGGCTTCTTCGCGGTGGGCATACCGCCGACAGGCACGGCCGATCCCTACGCTTTACGCCGTCAGGCGCTGGGTGTCATTAATATCATTTTGGACCGGCGTTATGCTTTGAGCCTGAATTTTCTGATCGATGAGAGTCTGGCGTCACTGAAAGATGTTTTAAAAAAACCGGCTGACGACCTCAAAAAAGACGTTATGGAGTTCTTTAAGGGACGTTTGCAAAATCAGCTGATCGCTCAGGGTTATGCTTACGATACGGTGGACGCGGTTCTATCCACGGACATGGGCGACCTTGTCCCGGTTATTGAAAAAATTCAAGCCCTCCAGGCTTTTAGGCTTAATCCGGAATTTG
>JANYAF010000204.1 GCA_025355175.1 Deltaproteobacteria bacterium
ACGCTTTTTACCCTGAACGAGGCCCAGCCGCTCATCCGGGAACTTTGCAGGGAAATCCCTATTGCTCGTGTCATTTTGACGAACCGCATGGAATATGCGAAGGAAAAAAGCCCAGACGTAACGGGTGACCTTCGTGCAGGATGGTATTTTTTTGCCGTCCTCCTGGAAAACTGTACCGATCTGCGGCGGCCCAGAGTTTCCGTCGAGGCGGAAGACCCTGCCGTCATTCAGTTTACCGGCGGCACAACAGGCATTCCCAAAGGGGCGGTTCTCACCCATGCCAATCTGGTAGCGGCAGTATTTCAGACATCGCCGCGAATGTTCCCGATCATGCAATTCATTCCCCCGGAAAGACGATCGTCGATGATTATTATTCCGCTTTATCATGTTTATGGGAACCTCATTGCCAACTGGTCGCTTTTCAACTGTGTAACTCAGATTCTGGTTCCCCGCTTTCAGGCGAATGAAGTAATTGATCTAATTATTAAAATGGGAGAAATTACTTATTTCCCGGCTGTGCCGACCATGCTGACTGCTCTGGTCAATCATCCCCGGATTAAAGAGGCCGATCTGGGCCGGCGGATACACATTGTCAATTCAGGAGCCGCTCCCTGTCCGGTGGAATTGATTGAGCGGCTTCGGGATATGGGTGTATTCATTACAGAAGCCTGGGGAATGAGTGAATCGGCAGGTCTGGGAGTCGTAAACCCCATCCTGGGAAAGAAAAAGACGGGCAGCATTGGCCTTCCCGCACCGGATAACGATATCCGTCTTGTTGACATTGTGGATGGCGTGACAGATGTTCTTCAGGGACAACCGGGTGAAATGCTTCTGAAAGGGCCCTCAGTGATGAAGGAGTATTGGAACAATCCCGAAGAAACGGCGGGGCAGCTTGTTGACGGCTGGCTCCACACGGGGGATATTGCCGTCCAGGATGAAGACGGCTTCCTGTTCATTGTAGATCGCAAAAAAGACATGATCATTGCTGGCGGTTTTAATATTTATCCCCGGGAAGTCGATGAAGTCATCTACCGGCACCCGAAAATCAAGGATGTTGTAACGGTTGGCGTGCCCGACGCTTACCGGGGGGAAACGGTTAAGGCTTTTGTCGTCGCTAAAGACGGGGCGATCGTGACGGCGGAAGAGATTATCGCTTTTTGTAAAGAAAAAATGGCCCCTTACAAGGTGCCGAAAGAAATCGAATTCAGGACATCCCTTCCCCAGTCTGCGGCAGGGAAGATTCTCCGCAAAGTATTAAGAGATGAGGAAATCCAGAAAAAAGGCCAGACGTGATGGGGGGGAAGAGAGGGACATCCATGATATGGAAAAAATTCGTTTAGATAAACTGCTCGTGTCCCGCGGTTTCGCGCCGACCATTCAAAAAGCGCAGGCGTTCATTCTGGCCCGGGCCGTAAAAGTAAATGATGTTTGCCTGTATAAGGCCGATGCACTGGTGCCTGTTGATGCCGAAGTACACATGAAGGGCGATGATAATCCCTACGTCAGCCGTGGCGGTTTGAAATTAAAAGGCGCGCTTACGCACTTCATGCTCAATGTATCTGGAGAAATTGTTCTGGATGTCGGGGCGTCCACGGGCGGTTTCACCGACTGCCTGTTGCAGGCAAGTGCGCGTAAAGTGTTCGCCGTTGATGTCGGCTATGGCCAGTTGGCGTGGAAACTGCGCGGAGACCCGCGCGTGGTCATCATTGAACGCACCAATATCCGCCACTATAACGGCTCTGATCTTACTGAGAAACCAACGCTGGCCGTAATTGATGTCTCTTTTATTTCGCTCACAATCGTTATTCCCGCCGTGCTGGCTCTACTTGCAGATCACGCCCGGATTCTCGCATTGATCAAACCGCAGTTTGAAGCACAAAGGGAAGAAGTCGGAAAAAACGGCGTGGTGGAAGATGCGGCGGTTCATGATCGAGTGGTCGGGGAAATCGTCTCATTTTGTCAGTCCCAACGGTTGGATGTGGAAGGAACCTGCGACTCCTCTCTTTTAGGACCGGCAGGCAATAAAGAGTTTTTCATATTAGCGCGGAAAACAGACTAAATGGAAATCAAACTGGCCAAAACAGCCGGGTTTTGCATGGGCGTGCGCCGGGCGGTGGATGCGGTTCTGGAAGTTGTCCAACATGAAATGGGCAGGCGAATCTACACCTACGGCCCCCTGATCCACAATCCGCAAACCATTGAACTTCTTAAAAATAGAGGCATTACGGCCATCAGCCGTATAGAAGATATTCCGGACAAGCATCAGTCTGTTTTGATTATCCGGGCGCACGGCATTGCGCCTGACGAAAGAAAAAAAATCAAGGAAAGCGGCGTTAAAATCATTGACGCCACCTGTCCGAAAGTCAGCTACGTGCAGGCCATCATCAAAAAACACACGGCGATGGACTACACGGTCATCATCGCCGGAGACCGCGAACATCCGGAAGTGGACGGTTTGTGGGGCTATACCGAAGGTCGGGGTATCATTGTCTCGACGCTTACGGATGCGGATAAATTACCCGCCATGGAAAAAGTCTGTATTGTGGCCCAAACCACTCAGGACACGGATCATTACGCCCATATTGTTCAAAAAATCCAAGAAAAAAACCAGCAGGCTGTTGTTTTCAATACGATCTGTTCCTCCACGGAAAAAAGGCAAGAGGAAATTATCACTCTGGCTGCGGAAATGGACGCTTTATTCGTCGTCGGCGGTAAAAACAGCGCTAATACTTGCCGTCTGGCTGATCTGTCCCGAAAACAAAACACGCCGACTTTCCATATTGAAACCGCTGAAGAAATAAAAAATATAGACCTGACGCCTTACAAAAGCATCGGCGTTTCCGCCGGCGCCTCCACACCGAACTGGATTATCGACCAGGTTATGGATAACCTTGCGGAAAGACACAGCAGTCCACATCAAAAGGTTGGCTTTCTCCTCAATCTTTGGCTATGGATGGTGAAAACGGATTTCTATTCCGCCTTAGGCGCGGGTTGTCTGGCGCTTACGGGCATGTTGTTGCAAAAAATCCCTGTTCATATTTCGTCGATTGCCATTGCTTCATTATTTGTTTATGCCATGCACGTTCTCAATCGGCTGGCGGGCAGCAAACAATCGGGAATGATCGGTTCATTTCGTGAAAAATCCTATTTAAGGTTCAAAAGATACTATCATCTGGCGGCTATTGTCTCTCTGATGATTGCTTTGGTCTTATCGCTGGCGAACAGCATGCTTTCTTTTTTATTTTTGTTTTTCATTTCTCTTGCCGGCGGTTTGTATAATATGAAAATTCTGCCTGGAGGCCTGCGCTTTCAGAGATTAAAAGATATCCCCGGATCAAAAAACATTTTTATCGCAGCAGCATGGGGAATGGTGACGGCGGTTTTACCGGCCTTGAACAACAGCCAACATGCCAGCGCCGGAATGGCTATCGCTTTTATTTTTACATTCGCCTTAGTCTTTATTCGATCGGCCATGTCGGATATCATGGATATCCAAAGCGACAAACTATTGGGACGGGAAACTATCCCCGTAATGATCGGCAAGAAAAAGACGCAAGTCCTGTTGAAAATTATTGTTCTGCTGTTATTGGTTATTTTGTTAATTTCCGCTCCCGCCGGATGGAGTTCAACTTTAAGTATTTTCCTGGTTTTGTGTCTATTATATATATGGATTTGTTTCCGGCTTTGTGATAGAAGGGCGGGTCTTTCGGGGGGAGTCATTGAAGGACTACTGGAAACAAGCTATATTATTACTGGTTTTGCTGTTTTCTGCTGGTTTGTTCTAAGTTGAGTTTACGATACTGAACTAATGAAAGGAGTAAAGATGATGATGGGGAAATTTTTTACTCGATTTATTCTGGTCATTGCTGTTTTGAGCGCTATCGCCTGCGGCGGATTGCGTTTTTCTCAACTGGACCCTGCGGCAAAGGATTATCATCCCAAACGAATCGCCGTATTTCCGGCGGATGTAGGAACGTATGAAGAAGCACGCAATCATATTGAGCAGATTGTACCCGGCGTGCTTATGGAGAAGAAATGGTTTAGTGATATTACCGATACGGCCAGCCTGAATCGCCAGATTCAGGTCAACGATGAACTGCGCAAAACGATGACGGACTACCTGTCCAAGTTTCAGACACTGAACTACTCTGATTCAGTTTTGAGTAAGAAAATCGGCGAGTTGACTAAAATAGAGGCGTTTTTGTTAGTCGCTGTTGATTACTGGAATTATACGGTGGAAAAAGATAAAAAACTGGCTAAGGTCAGCGTCGGCTTCAAGTTGATCGATGCGGAAACCGGAAAAATCATGTGGAAGGCAGGCCACCATCTGGCTGAAAGTTACATGTTATTCAAGCCGGAACTGTCTGATGTTGCCCGCTCGGTTGTCAGTGATCTGGTCAAAGAAATGCCGCATTGATTTTGTGCGCGATAGACCGCAAACGCAACATAAAAAATGGAGATCATTTATGAAAGAGCAAGTACAAAAAGCGATAGAAAAGGTCCGGCCCGGTCTGCAGGCGGACGGCGGCGATGTGGAACTGGTTGACGTTTCCGAAGACGGCGTGGTCAAAGTCAAACTGACCGGCGCTTGCCACGGCTGCCCGATGGCGCAGATGACATTGAAAATGGGCATCGAAAAGATCATTAAACAGCAAGTGCCTTCCGTTAAGGAAGTCGTGTCTGTTTAGACGCCGACACGGTCGGAAGAACGCTAAAATTTTTTGATTAAAGGAGATTTTTAAAAAAATGGCATATGTGATTACAGAAGAATGCATTGCTTGCGGCTCATGTGAGGATGAATGTCCGGTGGAAGCAATATCCGAAGGCGAAGACAAGTACGTGATTGATCCCAAGTTGTGCACAGACTGCGGCGCCTGCTGCGATCAATGTCCGGTGGAAGCGATTATTCCCGGAGAGGAAAAGTAATAATTTCAGCTAGATAAATAAACTTGGGGGAATATCCGTCGGGACCGGCGGGTCTTTCCCCTGCTTTTTTTAATGCAATACATCTTCCGCGAGGGAATATTTTAGATTCAGATAAAAAGCGGGACAAGGTCTCGTCAACACACTTTAACTTCCTTGACTTCGGGAGAACCGCCCATGAATAAATTTATTACCTTTGAAGGCGTCGAAGGCTCCGGCAAATCCACGCAAGTAAAACTTCTGGGCAAGTATTTGACTGGAAAAAACATTCCCGTGCTGCTGACACAGGAACCATCGGGAACCCCGATCGGCCAAAAAATCGGCGATATTCTCTTCAACCGCGGCCATCAGGCCATGTGCCCGGAAACGGAACTGTTCCTGTTTTGCGCGGCGCGAGCACAGCACGTGAGAGAGGTCGTTTGGCCTGCGCTGAAAGAGGGGAAATATGTATTATGCGACCGGTTTTCCGACGCGACATTCGCGTATCAGGCGGCGGGACGAGGGCTTGATCTCGATTTCATCAGAACAATTAACAACTATTGCGCCGAGCGGTTAAAGCCGGATTTAACACTGCTTTTTGATTTGCCGGTGGAAACCGGACTGCAAAGAGCCGGCCAGCGCGACATCAAGCTCAAAGATCCGTCGGTAGCCGACCGCTTCGAGAAAGAAAAGCTGGATTTTCACAGCCGGGTGCGGCAGGGTTATCTGAGTCTCTGTGCAGCGGAGCCCGGACGCTTTCGGGTGATTGACGCGGCGCGGACCGTGGACATGATTGCCCAAGACACCCGCAGGCATGTGATGGCGTTCATCAACAGACAAAGTTAACCTTTATGGCGGTTTCATTTCCCTATGTCTTTTGCAAATATTTACGGTCATCAAAAGCAAATCGGCACGCTGCAGAAAGCCATGGCTCAAGAGCGGGTCGGACACTCTTATCTTTTCAGCGGGCCTGACGCCATCGGTAAGAAAGCCCTGGCGATGGCATTCACCCAGGCGTTGAATTGTGAAAACGCCGCCGAACGATATGATTCCTGCGGCAACTGTTCCTCATGCAGGAAAATGATCCACCGCAACCACCCGGACATTCACGTGCTGGAAACCCAGGCGCAATTTATCCGCATTGACGCCATCCGCAACATTCAGGATCAGATGACCTTTAAACCCCTGGAAGGACGCCGGCGTATCTTCATCATCGATGACGCGGATAAAATGAATGAACAGGCGGCCAATGCCCTGTTAAAAACCCTGGAAGAACCGTCAGCCGATAATATCATCATGTTGGTGACCGCGCGTCCTTACTGGCTGCCGCAAACCATTCTTTCGCGCTGCCGGCATGTGCGCGTAAACCCGCTCGCTGCCGAAACCGTCGCGCAGTTTTTAATCGAACAACAACAAATGGACTCATCCAAGGCTTTACTGCTTGCCTCCCTTTCCGGTGGTTCGATCGGACAGGCGATAGAACTGGATTCGGAAGACATGATTGCATATCGCACCGAACTGAGCCGCCTTCTGTCCACCGCCAGCCTGCAAAATCCGATGAGTTTGCTGACACTTGCATCTTTTCTGGGACAGGACAAAAAGGAAATCAAACAGGGGCTGAAGCTTCTCAACGCGTATTTTCGCGACGCGCTGGTCTATAAGGAAACCGCTCAGGCCTCCATGATCATCAACGCGGATGATCTGCCCGTCATCGCGTCGCTCGCCTGCCGTTTAAACGGCGAGCAGATTCTGCAAAATATCACCCTCGTGGAGAAATCAAACGAGACGATTGAGATGAATGTGAACAAATCATTGACATTAGAGGCAATGGCCTTTAATCTCCATCTGTAAAAATAAATTGCAAAGCAGGATCAAAAAGTGCTGACCAATATCATTGGCGTAAAATTCAAAAAAGAAGGCAGAATCTACAATTTTAACGCTGTCGATCTTATCGTGCATAAGGATGACCAGGTGCTGGTCAATACGGATAACGGCGTCGCCCTGGGCATTATCGTAACCGACGTCCGTCGATGCGAGTCTTCACAACTGCCCCCCAATCTGAAAAACGTTCTCCGCAAGGTTACCGCGGATGATTTGCGCGCCAAAGAAGAACTCGAAATGCTCGAAGAAGAAGCCAGAAAACATTGCATAGAAAAAATTCATGAAAAAAGCCTGGCCATGAAATTGATCACGGTGGAGTGTTTTTTTGATAAAAGCAAAATGATCTTTTATTTTACCGCGGAGGCCCGGGTGGATTTCCGTGAACTGGTCAAAGAGCTGGTCGCAAAATTCAAAACCAGAATCGAACTCAAACAAATCGGCGCGCGTCAGGAAGCGAGAATTGTCAAAGGTCTGGCGGTCTGCGGGCGAACGGTCTGCTGCGCGGGCATCCTGCAAAATCTTGATCGTGTCACCGTGAAGATGGCCAAGGAACAAAGCATGTCGCTCAATCCGGAAAAAATATCCGGATTATGCGGAAGACTGATGTGCTGTCTTTCCTTTGAGCATGATGGATATGCCGGAGCAAAGAAATGCCCCAAAGCGGTCAAAGCCGAGGAAGAGCCGGTGCAAATCGAGCCGCCGCAGGCAAAATATAAAATAACAAATACACAGGAAACGAATAAAAAGAGCACGGAGTCCTAAGGAGCCGCAAACCATCATGTCCAACCCATTTTATATTACAACACCGATATATTATGTCAACGCCTCGCCGCACATCGGGCACGCCTATACGACCATCGTTGCCGACGTCCTGGCCCGATACGCCCGCATGACGGGACGCGAAACATTTTTTGTCACTGGCACAGACGAGCATGGCGATAAAATCGCCGAAGCCGCTAAAAAGGCAGGTATTACGCCGAAAGAATACGCAGATGGAATCAGCGCGCAGTTCCGTCATCTGTGGCCCGAACTGGCTATCACCAACGATTACTTCATCCGGACGACCGACGCGAATCACATGGAAACCGTTCGTTCCATTTTACAAAAAGTTTACGACGCGGGCGATATTTATTTTGGCGCTTATGAAGGATTTTACTGTGTCGGCTGCGAACGTTTCTACATGGAAAAGGAACTCGTGGCAGGCTTGTGTCCCGATCACCAGACCGTGCCGGAGCATCGCAAAGAGAGTAATTACTTCTTCCGCATGAGCAAATATCAGGACTGGCTGATCCGGCACATCCAGGAAAACCCGGATTTTATCCGGCCGGAAAGGTATCGCAACGAAGTGCTGGCATTTCTGCGCGATCCGCTGGAAGATCTCTGTATCTCCCGTCCCAAAACGCGTCTCACGTGGGGTATCACGCTGCCCTTCGATCAAAACTATGTGACGTATGTCTGGTTTGACGCACTGATCAATTACGTCACCGCGCTCGATTACCCGGACGGAGCGAATTTTAAAAAATTCTGGCCTGAGGCCCAGCATCTGATCGCCAAGGATATTTTAAAACCGCACGGCATCTACTGGCCGACGATGCTTAAAGCCGCGGGCATTGAGCCTTATCAGCACCTCAACGTTCACGGTTACTGGAATTCGGATTCAAGCAAGATGTCCAAAAGTCTGGGCAACGTTGTTCGGCCGCTGGATTTAAAGGACAAATACGGACTCGATGCTTTCCGTTACTTTTTGCTGCGCGACATGGTGTTTGGTCTGGATTCCAACTTTTCCGAAGAGGCGTTTGTTTCGCGTCTCAATTCCGATCTGGCCAATGATCTCGGTAATCTGCTCAGCCGCACCATCACCATGGCCATTAAATATTGCGACGGGAAAATTCCCGGGCCGCCCGAGCCGGATCAGGAAAACAGCTTGCAGGCGGCAGCGCTCAAAGCGTTAGCGGACGTGGAGGCATCTTTTGCCGACATGTCGCTGCATAAAGCGCTGATGGCCATCTGGGAACTGATCAGCGCCGCCAATAAATACATTGTGGAAAATGAACCCTGGTCTCTGGCCAAGGATGCGGCCAACCGGGAAAAACTTACGGCAATTATGTACCGACTACTGGAAGCGCTGCGCACCATTGCCATTTTAATCTCTCCGTTCATGCCGCAGGCGGCGGAAAAAATCCTGAGTCAAATCGGTCTGGGGCTATCGCAAAAATTCGATCTGGATGTCATCCGTAAAAACGAAACACTGCCCGCGGGCCGCGCTTTAATTCGCGGCGAGTCGCTCTTTCCTCGCGTGAGTGCGGAAAAAGAAGCGCCACTGCAACCGAAGAAACCGGCCATCGACTTAAAGCCGGAAATTGAATATGATGAATTCGCCAAAGTGGACTTGCGCGTGGCAAAAATTCTGGCGGCCGAACCTGTTCCCAAATCCAACAAGCTTGTTAAACTGCGGATCGATATCGGGGAAGAGCGGAGCATTGTCGCGGGAATCGGCAAGGATTATAAGCCGGAAGAACTTGTCGGTAAATCCATTATCGTCGTGGCCAACCTGAAACCGGCCAAGCTCATGGGCGTGGAATCACATGGCATGCTGTTGGCAACGGACGGCGTTGCCGGGCTGACGCTGCTGGGATTTGACCGCGAGCCGAAGACGGGGGCAAAAGTTCGTTAAAACGGAATGTTAGACTGTAGGGAACGGTCAGCCTGGGCGACCACCCCTGCGGGTGGCCTGACCACTCCTGCGGGTGGCAAGGCCGTTCCCTACGACTGCAAAACAGCCGCTTTTTCACTTATTTATTGAGTGTATTGAGATATTTCAGAACAGCATCTCGTTCTTCTGGTTCGACTTTCGCGCCTTTTTTAATCATCCGGTCGAGGGTAGCTTCCCACTCCGAGGCATTTTTTTTGGCGCTTTCCACTTTTTTAATACCATGGCACTTGGAACAGGCATTGTCCGCAATCGCTTTGCCGTCGGGCTGGGCAAAAGCAACTCCAACGGACAAAGCACACAAAAATACTAAGCTTACCAAAACCGCAAATGCTCTTTTCATAAAAAACCTCCTTCCAATTTATTCGGTTAACAGTTTTTCAATTGCCGGCTGATCAAAGCCGGACACGACCTGACCTTTGATATAAAACAGCGGTGTCGCGCGGACGCCGATTTTCGCAGAAGCCTCCCCGTGCGCTTTTATCAGTTCTTCAACGTTTTTATCTTTGCAGAGATTAAGCTGGGCGTCCCCATCCAGTTTCCCTCCTAAAACGTCGTCATAGGCTTTGGTTTTATCCTTGGCGCACAGAATATGCTGAATTTTATTTGCCGAATCCTGAGACAAAGGGAGGAAAAAAACATACAGCGTCACATCCTCTTTACGCTTATCGAAAAATTCAAAAGCACGACGGCAATAAGGGCAATTCGGGTCCGTAAACTTTACGACCTTCTTTTTCCCGTTGCCGATTTTCAGCGCTTTATCCAGGGACAGTTTGGCGAGCTGGGAGGTCATCCGTTTGGTGTTGCTTTCCTGTGTCAGATTTTTCCCGTCTTTAGAAATGATATTGCCCAGCAAAATAACATCGCCTTCCTGAAGATAATAATAAATTTGTTGGCCATTATAAACTTCATAGACGCCTTTGATGGACGTCTCGGCAAATGTTTCATAGGTATTTTTAGAGAAACTTTTTTTGAATTGTTCTTCCGGCGTTATCTTTTGTGCAGGCGAGCATCCCGTAAGTAAAAAAAGAACCATGACAAAAATGATCAATAGTTTATTCACGCGAGGACTCCTTAAAGTCTTAACCTGTTTGATCCAGCAAGGTTGAGAGGGTACCATTGAAATGACTTACCTGTTTGTCCCTTACTACTTGAAAGAAAGCATGTCCATCAAATTGATGGATATCGCCGTCGGCATAGATCAACCTCCCTGGATCATATCGATGAACTCAGGCAACATCAGGATCTTGACCTGCTTCTCCTTCGGCATATTGAAAACCGCCTGGAAGTAACATCCGGTGCAAATATGAACCATGCAGTCCGTTTTGACATGACTGATCATATGGGCCAGGCCATCCGGCTTATAGCAGCAAGCGGGCGCGCCGATCCGGTTGATGGAAAGTCCCTCGATCTTGTGAAAAACCGCATTGGTCGATTTCAGATCCATGGGGACTTTGGCAAAATTTTGATGGAGCTTGTAGCAACCGGCGTAATAGTCGATTTCATGAGGCCATTGCAGACCGCTGACCAATTCGGCCAAGGCCTGGGGATAAAAGACGATGTCTTCCTCGGGGAAGGCATATTTGTAAATAGGATAGCAGGGGGAGCAGAAGAGGATCAGTCTCCGGCCCCCCAGTTTTTTCATCTGCTCGATATTCACTCCGGCAAATTCTTTGGAATAAGTCCGGCATTCAGCCATTGCCACGTCATCTTTGGCCTTGATGGCCGGGCGATAGAGGTAGTTTCCGCAGCAGTATTCTTTTGATAGAAAGGTAAAATCCATGCCGCCCCGTTCCAGAATGCAGGCAAATTTTTGGATCACTGAAGGCATAAGCTTGAGATTCTGGCAACCCATGATGACAACATTCTCCGCCGGTTGATCATAAGGAAGACCCAGGGAATCCATGATCTCTGCTCTATTCGGCTGATCCTCAAGAACATGGCCGGTGGAACGGATATGTTCAACCATCTGTTCATTGATCAAGGTGTGCATGGTTTATCCTCCCTTTTAGTATAAAAAGATCATTGACAGGCCATAATTATAAATATAACAAGTTGCACCTGCTGTAAAGGCCATTATATCCTGATGAAAAGAAGGCACAGATCGTGGTAAGTTTTCCCGTGGACAACCGAACAAGGAATCGCTTCGAATCAAATCCAAATCGATTCATCGAGGACGTCATAAAAAAGTTTGTGCGCACAAGCCCCTTCAATCGGTTAGAGGCATTCGGAAACGATCTGATTTTTGAAAGGCCACTGATCGGTTTTGCCGACGGGAATGATGAGCTTTTTAATGATTACAAGCAAGTGGTTCACAAGCAACATTTTACGCCACGAGAAATCCTCATCAAATATCTTGCGGAAAAATTGCAAGAGGAATCCCCTGAGATCAAAAGCGTCAGCGTTATTTCTTTCGTCTTGCCCATAAACCGAAAGACAAAGACCAGTAACGCACGGGAAATAGAAGGCCCTTCTCTTCGCTGGAACAATACCCGCTGGCAGGGCCAGAATTTCATCACAGAACTTTCCCGTCATCTGGTTTTTGTGCTTGAACAGTTCGGCGTTCATGCTTTGGCACCCGAACTGTCGCCATACTATAAAATTTTCACGCCTCCTGACAACCTTGCCTCCAGCTGGTCCCAAAGGCATATGGCCTACGCCGCCGGGTTGGGAACCTTCAGTCTGAATGACGGGTTCATTACGCCCAAAGGGATGGCTATGCGATGTGGAAGCGTGGTTACAAACCTGGCGCTTTCGCCCTCACCCAGACCTTACGCGCATCATCTGGCAAATTGTCTTTTCTACGCCACAGGAAAGTGTGGGGCATGCATCCGACGCTGCCCTGGCGATGCGCTCAGTGAAAAAGGTCACGACAAGGCAAGATGTCTCCATATCCTGTTCGATAAGCAGAAACCATGGATGGACGGCGCCCATGGGCCCGGTTACATGGGGTTGTATGCCGGGTGCGGTCTGTGCCAGACAGGCGTTCCCTGCGAGAGCCGGATTCCAGTATCCGGTAGCCAAAAGAGGTAGAACGAATAAGCCATGCAGAAGTTCTTTAATCCTGCATCCATCATCATGATTGGTGCCCCTCGCAACACGGGGCCGGGAACCTATAATGGCATTGAGACCATGCTACGTTACGGATACGGCGGACGTCTATACCCCGTCAATCCTAAAGCAGATCATATCTGTGGTCTCAAGGCCTACCCTTCCGTTGCCGCTGTGCCGGAAACCGCCGATCTGGCGCTGATTTCCGTAGGCCGGGACCACGTGATCAGAGCATTAGAACATTGTATCCAGGCTGGTATCCGACATGTCATCATCATCAGTCAGGGATTTTCCGATGCGGACCAGCATGGCCGGCAACTTCAGGAGAAAATCGCCAGGCTTTCGCGGGCCAGCGGTGTCCGGGTTGTCGGCCCCAATACCATGGGCGTCCTGAACAACTTCCGGAACCTTTCCACGGGCTTCATCGATCTGGTTATTCCCGCCAAAGTTCCATCTGTTTCCCTCATTGCTCAGACGGGCCTCATCCAAGTCGCCTCCCAAAATTTCGCCTACAGGGCTTGGGGAAAGGCCATTGATATCGGTAATGCCTGTGATGTCGATTTTGTCGATCTACTGGAATATTTCGGCAATGATCCGGAAACCAGCATCATTGTACTCCATATGGAAGGCGTCTTGCGCGGGCGGGAATTCCTGGACACGGCATCCCGCATCACCCTGAAAAAACCCATCATTGCCCTGAAAACCGGCCGGAGCAATGCCGGAGCCACGGCTGCTCTTTCCCACACCGGATCTCTTGTCGGCGATGATGCGGTTAGTGACGCCGCCTTCCGTCGAGCCGGGATTATCCGGGTCAGAAACAATCTGGATATGGCCGTGGCCATACGATCTCTGCTTCGTTTCGGCGAGTTGTCGGGGCCAAGGCTCGGTGTTATTACCGCTACCGGCGCGGCCGGGATCATGGCAATGGACGCCGCTGAGGATTTTGGCCTTACCATCGCCGATCTTCCCTCGGGATTGGCGGACAAATTAAAGCACGGGAAGCCGGATTGGATCCATGTAGGAAATCCAATAGACATTTGGCCTCTTGGCATGATCGGGCGGACTTACGGGAAGATCTACCAACTAGCCCTCTCAGCGTTGTTGAAATCCGATGATGTTGATGCCGTTCTCAGTATCATCCCCGACTTTCGCTCTCCCCTCCATCCCGACACGGAGGTCTTTGATGCCGTTCGCGATGCGCGAAAAGAGGCCGGCAACAGCAAACCCTTGGCCATGTGGGTCTACATGGGCAATGCAGCCACGGAGGAAAAGTTTGAAGAGGTTGACGGCGTGGCCTGTTTTTCATCGGTTGATCAAGCCATGGAAGGATTGTCATATTGCCGACAACATCACCAGATTCTGCGCCGCACCATTCCCTCTCAAAGACATTTTCCCTATGATCAACGTTCTTTATCGGCATTAATCAAAAAAGGGCGAGAAGAGAAGGCCCTCCTGGGCGAAGACGCCCTGCGGTTTATCGCCGCCTTCGGGATCCCCATCACCCGTGGTGTGATAGCCAAAACATGGGAAGAGATCAAGAAAGCAGTCGTATCTCTTGATTATCCTCTGGTGCTCAAGGTAACAGGGAGAGACTTCCTCCACAAAAGTGACTGGGGCGGTGTGACGACGAATATTGAGGATATTTCGGATTTACACCAAGCATACCAAAGCATAACAAAAAATATTCAACTTAAGCATCCACAGGCCCGAATAGAGGGGTATCAGTTGCAAGAGCAGGCAATCGGGAAAGAACTCCTGATAGGTTTGAAAAGGGATTCCCATTTCGGTCCTGTCATTGCCTGTGGCTTGGGCGGTATCTATACAGAGGTCTTCAAAGACATCAGCCGGGAAATTGTTCCGATCGGCAGGCGGGAAGCGGAAAAAATGCTCACGTCCCTGAGAATTTATCCACTCTTGAAAGGAATTCGCGGTGAAATGGGTGTGGATTGGGAATCCCTGCTGGAAACATTGGAACGCCTTTCCTTTTTGGCCACGGAAATTTCCGATCTAGCCGAGTTGGATGTCAATCCCCTCCTAGTCGACGCATCAGGCTGCAAGGCCGTAGATGCCCGGATTATCTGGTAATTTAGTTTTTAACTTAAAGATAATATCAAAGCGTCCCAAGCCCTGTGCTCATCGTCACATAGAAGAGAAAAATGTTGACCAAGTCCCTAAAAATAAATAAAGGGCTAACCGATGAAACCAGTTAACCCCCAGAATTTTTTATGGTGCCGAAGCCGGGATTTGAACCCGGACAAGCGTACGCTCACTAGACCCTGAACCTAGCGCGTCTACCAATTCCGCCACTTCGGCATGCGAACAGTGCACTATAATGAACGCAGGCATCTTGTCAAGTTAAAATGAGCTTGAATTTAATACCCAAAATGCTATGTTGCAACGCTAACCGACTTAAGTGGTGGAAAAAAAGTAATGATTGTTTTTGAAGGAATTGAAACGATAACAAAAGATTACCGGGGGGCATTTGTCACCATCGGCAATTTTGACGGCGTGCATCTGAGTCATCAGCATATCTGCCGCAAGCTTGCTTCCGAGGCAAAAAGCGCCGGACAGAAATCGCTGGTGATTACCTTTGACCCGCATCCCAAAATGATTCTTCATCCGAACATCCATCCCTTTTACCTGATTACCACACGGTCTGAAAAGATGGATTTGCTGGAAATTTGCGGTGTCGATGCGACGGTAATCATCACCTTTGACATGAAATATTCCAAGATAACCGCCGAGCAGTTTGTGCAGGATTTTTTGTGGAAAAAACTGGCCATTACTAAAATCATTATCGGGCATGATTACACCTTCGGCCAGGCTAGACAGGGCAACGACGCCTATCTGAAGGCTCAGGGACGAAAACTCGGTTTTTCCGTGGAAGTGATTCAGGCGTTTAAAATAGGCGATGAGATTGTCAGCAGTACGTTGATACGCAATTATATTCTGGCCGGCGATATTCAGGCCGCAACCCGTTTGCTAGGGCGCTATTATAACGCTGTGGGCACCGTAGGCAGCGGCGCGGGACGAGGCGCCAGCCTGGGGTATCCTACCGCCAACATCGAGCCGGAAAAGGAACTGTTGCCGCCGCCGGGTATTTACGCGGCATTTGTCGAGGTTAACGGCCATCAATACATGGGGGCGCTCAATATCGGAGCAAAACCGACTTTTGAAGATTACACATCCACGTTTGAGGTTTTCCTGTTGGACTACGCGGGCGACCTGCGCGGAAAAAAAATAAGTGTGCTTTTTGTGGAGAAGCTGCGGGACATTGTCAAATTTGACGGTCCCGAAAGTTTGAAGCGTCAGATCGCGGCGGATGTGGAAAAGACAAAAGAAATTTTAAAACAAAACAAATAATTTTGGAGGATATTTTACATGTTAAAAATTGCTATTGTAGGCGCGACCGGTATCGTGGGTCAGCAGGCGATCGTAAGCCTTTTGGGACATCCCTGGTTTAAAATCACCAAGTTGGCTGCTTCGGAGCGCTCGGCCGGCAAGAAGTACATTGATGCTCTAAGAGATGCCAGCGGTTCCATCCGCTGGTGGTGCCCTGAAGAACTGCCGGCGGACATCGCCAATATGGTTGTGGAAGAAGCAGCGAGCTTCGATCCAACATCCGTCGATATCATTTTCTCAACCATGGATACAGGTCCCGCCAAAGAGCTGGAACCCAAATACGCCAAAACCACTCCGGTCATCAGCACCGCTTCGGCGTTTCGTTATGAAACTGATACGCCCATTCTGGTGGGCGGCGTCAACATGGATCACGCGGCGCTTCTGGCGGTTCAGCAGAAGAATCGCGGCTGGAAGGGATTCATCTCGCCCAAATCCAACTGCACCATCGCCGGTCTGGTGGTTTCGCTAAAACCGATTCTGGATAACTTCGGCGTTAAACAGGTCATGATGACCTCTTTGCAGGCCATGTCCGGCGCGGGACGTACCCCGGGGCTTTCCGCCATGGACATGATGGAGAACGTTGTTCCCTATATTTCCGGTGAAGAGCCGAAAGTCGAAACCGAACCGCAGAAGATTCTGGGGAAATTTACCGGCAGCACCATTCAGGATGCGAAATTCGGCATCACCGCCGCCTGCAACCGCGTGCCGGTGCTTGACGGACATCTGGTATGCGCGTTTGTGCAGACCGAAAAACCCTGCTCGCCGGAGGATGTGAAAAGGGTGATGGTGGATTACGGGAAAGATTTTGCCGAACTGCATCTGCCTAGTTCACCCGCCCATCTGATTGACGTTACCGATGATCCGTTCCGTCCGCAGCCGCGCGTGGATCGCGATAAAGGCGGCGGCATGACCGTGAGCGTCGGCCGTATCCGTAAAGATCCGATTATCGAAAACGGCATCAAATATGTCTGCCTGGCGCATAACACCAAACTGGGCGCAGCCAAAGGCGCTCTGCAGACTGCGGAATACTTGGTCAAAAATTATCTCAAGCTTGTCTAACCTCATCAGGGAGAGAGGGAACGCGCAATATCTGCGCCTTCCCTCTCTTATATCACCCATAGAACCGAAGTATTCAGCTTACACATCTATTCACACATCATGATGTGTGTTTCAGGAACGTTATTTTATCGTCTCTGCTTTCGCCGCGTGATAGGAACTGCGTACCAGCGGGCCTGATTCGACGTATTGAAAACCTTTTGAATAAGCGATTGCTTTGAATTCGGCAAATTCATCGGGATGATAATATTTGGCCACTGGCCAGTGTTTGAGCGTCGGCTGCTGATATTGCCCGATGGTCAGGCGCGCACAAGATGCGGCGGCCAGATCATCCATCAGTCGCAGGACATCTTCTTTTTGTTCTCCAAAGCCCACCATGAAACCGCTTTTTGAAACAATCGGCGTTGCCGCTATTCGAGAAAGCAATTGAAGAGAAAGATGATAATTACCTTTCGGGCGTAACTCGCCAAACAGCGTTTCCGCCACTTCCATGTTGTGGTTGATCACATCGGGTACGGCGGCAATCAACTTTTCCAGCGCCTTTTGATTGCCCTGAAAATCGGAAATCAGGACTTCGATTTTACAGCTCGGTACCGATTGACGCAGCTGAGTTATACAGTCGGCAAAGACTTGTGCCCCTCCATCCGGCAAATCATCGCGCGTCACGGATGTAATGACCAGATAATTCAGGTTCATTATTTTCGTTGCGGTAATGAGGTGCTCAATTTCCTTTTCATCAGCCGGCGCAGGCTGACCGTGCGAGACATTGCAGTAAAGGCACTGACGCGTGCAGATGTTTCCCAGAATTAAAAAAGTAGCCGTACCTGAGGCGAAGCACTCCGCCATGTTGGGACAGGCCGCTTCCTGGCAGACGGTATGCAATTGAAGATCGGAAAGGGTTGATCGGATTTGACGGCACGAATCCGCGTAAGGCGGACGCACTTTTAGCCAGGGTGGTTTACGCAGGAGTTGAGGTTTTTCATGCTGTTGATCATTTAGATTCATATCAAACCGGGCATGATATACATTTAAGGTTTTTTCCAACAAACATCCGGTTTGCGGGCGGCCAAGACTTCGTCGAGGCGGCTCACGGATGTGGAAAGCGGTGCGTCTTTCACCCGTTGTGGATTTTCTTTGGCCTCTTGGGCAATGGCGATCATAGCGTTGCAGAAAGCGTCGAGCGTCTCTTTACTTTCCGTTTCGGTCGGTTCAATCATGATGGCTTCCGACACAATGAGCGGAAAGTAAATGGTCGGAGGATGATAACCGAAATCGATCAGTCTCTTGGCGATGTCGCTGGTATGCACGCCGTTTTCGGCCACTTGTCTATTACCGGAAAAAACACATTCATGCATACAGACGCGGTCGTAGGGCAGATCAAAATAGGGTTTTAATTTTTCCTTGATATAGTTGGCGTTCAGTACAGCCATTTCCGTGGCGCGGATTAAACCCTCCAAGCCCAGCGAACGGATATAGGTATAGGCCTTGACGATCACATTGAAGTTTCCGTAAAAGGCGCGTACCCGGCCTATTGTATCCGGATAATTTTCAGACCAGCTATACATTGAATCATTTTTAATGATACGGGGCACCGGAAGATAATTTACAAGTTTGGCGCTCACGCCCACCGGGCCGCTGCCGGGACCACCGCCGCCGTGCGGCGTGGAAAAGGTTTTGTGCAGGTTAAGCTGAATGACATCAAATCCCAGATCGCCGGGCCTGGTTTTTCCTAAAAAGGCATTGGCATTGGCGCCGTCGCCATAGAGCAGACCGCCCTTGCCGTGGACAATAGCCGCCACTTTTTCTATATTGCGCTCAAAAAGCCCCAGCGTGTTGGGGTTGGTGAGCATCAGGGCGGCAACGTCATGGGTCATCAGGGATTCCAGATGTTCAATATCCACGCCGCCTTCAGCGTTGGAACGCAGGGTGACCGTATCAAAACCGCACAGCGCGCCCGAGGCCGGATTGGTGCCATGCGCGGCATCGGGTATTAAAATCAGATGTCGCTTTTCACCTTTTTTTTCAAAATACTTCTTGATCATCATGACGCCGGTAAGTTCGCCGTGCGCGCCAGCCGCGGGTTGCAGTGTAAATTCCGCCATGCCGAAGATGTTACTCAGAAGCTTCTGCATGTCAACCATGAGCTCCAGATTGCCCTGAGCGAAAGCATCCGGTGCATCCGGGTGCAGGCCGGTGAATCCCGCAAAAGCCGCCACGTTTTCGTTGATTTTGGGATTGTATTTCATGGTGCAGGAACCCAGCGGATAAAATCCGAGATCAACACCGAAATTCCGCCGTGATAAATTGGTGTAGTGCCGCACCAGATCTATTTCCGCCACTTCCGGCAAATCCAGATCATCCCGCAGATATTTTTTACCGATCAGGTCATCGATATTGATGACCGGCACATCGCTTGCGGAAACATTCGCAGCACTACGTCCGGGCTTGCTGATTTCAAAAATAAGTTCCATTCCTGTTCCCCTACCTTTTTGTCATTGCGAACGAAGTGAAGCAATCTCAAGGTTTTTAGATCGCCACGCAGACCGAGGGTCTGCTACCCTAAAGGGCACACGTCGCAATGACAATCACTATTTTATAATCTCTACCACACGATCCATATTGTCTTTGGAGAGCATTTCTGTTGCGCAAAAGAGCAGTGTGTTATCCAGTTCCGGATAATCTTTTTGTAAATCATAAGCGCCGATCATTCCTTCCGCCCGCAGCTTCTCGTTGACGGCCTGGGCATTGGAGCAGCGCAAGGCAAATTCGTTATAAACCGGCGCAGCAAATACTTCCCTCCATCCGGCGAGTTGTAAAAGTTTATTTTTCAAATATTGCGTTTTGTAGATATTGAGCGCGGCAAGTTTGCGGAGATTCTTGCCCAGCGCGGCTAGATACACACCGGCCGCGAGCGCGCAGAGTGCTTCGTTGGAGCAGATGTTGGACGTGGCTTTTTCGCGGCGAATATGCTGTTCGCGTGTCTGCAGCGTCAACACAAATCCGCGCTTGCCGTTTTTATCAACCGTCGCGCCGGCAAGTCTGCCCGGAATACGGCGCAGAAATTTTTCGCGTGCGGCAAAAACACCCAGATAAGGGCCGCCGTAATTGAGCGGATTGCCGAAGCTCTGCCCCTCTCCCACGACAAAATCCGCGCCGCAGGCGCCCGCGGGCTTCAGAATACCCAGGCTTGTGCCGTCGGTGAATCCGGCAATCAGCAATGCGCCGCAGGCATGGGCCGCATCGGCAATCGGTGTTATGTCTTCAATGCATCCGAAAAAATTCGGGCTTTGCACGACAACCGTCGCGACGCTATCATCCACTGTGCGCTGCATTGCGGCAACATCTAATTGGCCGGTAGCAACGTATGGTATTTCCGATATGGTATAACCGTTAGCCCAGCAATAGGTTTGTAAAACCTGCCGGTATTGCGTATGGACCGACCGGGCGACGACAATCCTGGAACGGTTGGACATCTTGGCGCACAACACCACCGCTTCTGCCATGGCCGATGCTCCGTCATACATGGAAGCGTTGGCAATTTCCGTTCCGGTAAGACTGGCGATCATGGTCTGGTATTCGTAAATCGCCTGCAAGATGCCCTGGCTGATTTCCGCCTGATAAGGGGTATAGGCGGTGTAAAATTCGGCGCGCCCCACAATGTGGCCGACAACCGCCGGAATGAAGTGAGCATAAGCGCCCGCGCCGGTGAGCGTCATGCGCGGCGTCTGGTTTTTTCCGCTCATTGCCTGCATCAATCCAAACGTTTCCTGTTCGGACAAAGAATCCGGCATGTCGGGCATTTGTTTTAAACGAAATTTTTGCGGGATATCGGCAAATAGTTTTTCAATGCTTCCTATACCGATGGCAGCCTGCATTTGAGCGATATCGTCAGATGTGTGCGGGCAATAGTCCATATTTAGTGTTTTTCCTCTTTGATCAGAGCGTCATAATCGGCGGCGTTAAGAAGTAATTTCAGCTCGGCGGCATTTTCCAGTTTCAATTTTGCAATCCAGCCTTCGCCGAAGGCGTTCTGGTTGATGAGCTCCGGTGTTTCTTCCAGCGTTTTGTTGACGGCGATGATTTCGCCGCTGACCGGCGCGTAAACATCGGATACGGATTTGACGGATTCGACAACGGCCATCGGTTCGCCCTGCGTCAATTTTTTGCCAACCGGGGGCAGTTCCACAAACACAATATCCGTCAGCATTTCCTGAGCGTAATCAGTAATGCCGACCACAGCCGTGCCGTCGCCATTGTCTTTGACCCATTCATGATCTTTGGAATATAATCTGTCGGTGGGATTTGATTTAGACATTACGATTCTCCTTAGTGACTTATTTTTGTCTTTTATAGAAAGGGAGCTTAACCACTATGGCCGGGCTTACTGTGTCGCGGATGGCAATGGATATTTTCGTATCCGGAGCAGCAAATTCAATATCAACAAAAGCCAGACCAATCGCTTTGTTTAATGTCGGGGAAAATGTGCCGGATGTAACCAGGCCAATTTCTCTGGAGCCGCTCATGACTTTATAGCCATGGCGCGCAATGCCACGGCCGGTCATCACGAGTCCGACCAGTTTTTTCTGAATGCCGTAATCTCGCATCGTTGCCAGGGCTGCTTTCCCTGCAAAATCCTTATTCCAGTCCACAAGCCAGCTGTAAGGCACTTCCAATGGGCTGATGTCTTCCGTAATATCCTGGCCGTTGAGCATCATCCCTGCCTCCAGGCGCAAGGTATCCCGGGCGCCCAGTCCCGCCGGTTTCAAACCGTTTGCTGTGCCCGCCGTCATCAATTTATCCCAGATAACACCAATTTTCCCTGTGGCAGCATAAATCTCAAAGCCATCTTCACCGGTATATCCGCTGCGGGAAATGAGCGCCGGGATGCCCGCCACCTTCGATTCGACAAAAGAGTAGAAGTGGATGCTTTTCAAATCGGCGTCAGTCAGGGACTGCAATATCGCTTCGGCGCATGGACCCTGCAAGTCCAGCTTGCCGGTTTTGTCGCTGATATCCGAAAGCTTGCAGTCGAACTTTTTATTGTCGAGGATAGAGCTTATCCGTTGAAAATCGGACTCGCGGGGTGTAGCGTTGGTCACCAGCATGTAGAAATCTTCAGCCATTTTATACACGGTTAAATCATCGATGATACCGCCTTTGTCGTTGAGCAAAGCGGAGAGCTTGACCTGACCGGTTTTTTGCCCCGAAATATCACGGGTCAGGGCAACCTGGAGCAGATTAAGCGCTTGCGGACCTTTAACTTCAATTTCTCCCATGTGGCATATGTCAAACAGCGTTGCCTGAGTGCGGGTTGTGTTATGTTCATCGATCACGCTCGTATATTGCACGGGCATGGCCCAACCGCCGAAATCAATAATTTTAGCTTTCAGGTCAACATGTTTTTCATATAAAGGTGTTTTTTTCATGGATGATACCAGATCCTAAATTGATTGTTGACTATTTGAAAAGTTTATCAATTAAAGCCTGCTTGTTTTTCGGGTAATAAAGATTGCCCTCATAATCCACGATGAGCGTGCCGTCGAGATGATCGATTTCATGCTGCACGACCCGGGCGGTAAAGTCAAGATACCGCTTGCTGATCTTTTCGCCTTTTTCGTTTAAGGCGCGGACTTTAATTTCCGGAAAGCGGCTGACTTCAATTTGAATGTCCGGGCAGGAGAGACACCCTTCCGTCGCCATTACTTTTTCGCCGCGTGACTGAGTAATGCGCGGATTGACCAGCACGTCATAATCATCCGGGCTCATTTTTTTCTTCGTCTTGTTCTCCACGGTTTTATTGCGAAAAATAATTATTCTTTTGTTGATGCCGATTTGCGGCCCGGCGAGCCCCGAGGCGTCATCGCGACAGGTAAAGGAATCAATAAGCGTCTGAATTTCTGCCTGTGCTTCCCTGTCCAGCGGCGTTTTTAATTCATCCGACTTTTTTCTCAGAACGGATGTGTCAGCTTCGTTGACACCTTCATCATTCCAAAGGGTTAAGACTCTTTTCGGGGCCATCTATTTCACCGGTTTAATTATTTTCTTTGGCCTATAACACCTATCGAGTGTTATTTCAAGCAAACGAAGCTTGCAAATTACTTCCATCTTTTGTTAAACAGATCATCCATTATTTTTAATATGATGAAAGATTGGAAATGCGTTGTGATTAATCAAATAGTTACTAATACAGCAAGGAGGCAGTTTGCTCTCGCCCTGAATTTTAAAGACGGCATTGTCCCCGATTTGCCGCCTTCAGTTTACGCAAAACAGCGTCTCCTCTATATTCATATTCCTTTTTGCGAAGAACTTTGCCCTTATTGCTCTTTTCACCGCATACGCTTTGACGAAGGCCTGACCCGGAAATATTTTGCCGCCCTGCGCCTTGAAATGACTCTTTATTCCGACAGAGGGTATCGATTTTCCGGTATTTATGTCGGTGGCGGCACACCGACTGTTTTGATGGACGAACTGGCGGAAACCCTTGAATTGGCCCGGGAGATGTTCCCCATCACGTCCATTTCGGTGGAAACCAATCCGAATCATTTGACGGATTCCAATATCAACATCCTGCAGCAAGCGGGTGTCAACCGGCTCTCTGTGGGCGTGCAAACCTTCAACAATGACTTACTTCGGAAAATAGCGCGTTACGAAAAATATGGATCAGGCGAAGAAATCGCTGAGCGCCTTTTGCAAACCATGGGGTCATTTGATACCGTTAACGCCGATATGATTTTTAACTTTCCCGAACAGACCAAACAAATGCTCGAAGCTGATCTGGCGGTTTTACTGAAACTGAATATGGAGCAAATCACTTTCTATCCCTTAATGGTTTCGACGCTCACGCAGCAGCTGATGCGCGAAACGCTGGGCGAGGTCAATTTCCGCCGGGAAAAATCTTTTTTCAAACTGATTCTTCGGCGTCTGGAGTTGCGTTATGACTCCTCATCAGCCTGGTGTTTTTCCAGGAAGAAAGCCGGCAAATCGCTGATGGATGAATACGTCGTTGATTTTGACGAATACGCGGGCCTGGGCAGCGGCGCTATCGGTTATCTCAGCGGTGTGTGCTACGCCAATACCTTCGATATCGAACAATACATCGCCAATCTGACGCAAGGCAAACTGCCGCTTCAGGCCGCGCGCAAATTCGATCTGCCCGATCAGATGCGGTACGATTTCCTTATGAAACTGTTTGCCACAAGAATGAATGTCCATGACTTGGAGAAAAAATACGCAGGCCAATTCTTTAAAACTTTATGGAAGGAAATGGCCGCCTTCACGCTGGCCGGATCGTTTCGTTACTTTTCCCCCAATCTTCATTTGACGCCGCGCGGACGCTATCTGTGGGTGATTATGATGCGGGAATTTTTTATTGCGGTGAACAATTTTCGCGATTACTGCCGTAAACAGGCCGGCTTGATCTAACTGACCGGAAAACGGAGAAGATTATGGACGACAAAAGAAAAGAACTGCTCAAGGGTCTTCCGAAAATTGACGAAGTCATTGGGCTTCTGGGGGAAAAAGGCATTGATGAGAAAGCCTCGCGGGAAATCGTCCTCACGACCTGCCGCGACGTTGTGCAGAAACTGCGGGATAGCATCCTGACTGCTCAAGACAATCAATTACCGGCGCTTTCAACAGATGCGGCGGCCGCCCGCAACGTCGAGGCGATCATTGACGATCTGTATCATTACAAGTTGAAGCGCCTGGTCAACGCCACCGGTGTCATTTTGCATACCAATCTGGGACGCGCGCCACTTTGTCCTGAAGCAGTTGAACGCATTGCGGAAGTCGGGCGCGGCTATTCCAACCTGGAGTTTGATCTGGCACAAGGCGTTCGCGGCCTGCGTTACGACCACGTGAGTCGGTTGATCTGTGCGCTTACCGGAGCGGAAGATGCCTTGATTGTAAACAACAACGCGGCGGCTGTTTTGCTTGCGCTCAATACACTGGCGGAGAATAAAGAGGCGATCGTTTCGCGCGGCGAACTGATCGAAATCGGCGGCGAGTTTCGCATTCCGGACGTCATGACCAAAAGCAATTCCATCCTGCGCGAAGTGGGGACCACCAACCGCACGCGCCTTGCCGATTATGAAAAAGCCATTGGCCCGAATACCGGCGTGATTTTAAAAGTACACACCAGCAACTACCGGATTGTCGGCTTTACCGAAGAAGCTGAGCTTGTCCCCCTTGTTGCGCTGGGCAAGCAGCACGGCATTCCGGTGTTTGACGATCTGGGCAGCGGCTGCCTTGTCGACCTTGATTCTTATGGCCTGCAGCACGAGCCGACGGTCCGCGAAGTGTTGGCCACGGGCGTCGATATCGTGTCGTTCAGCGGAGACAAACTTCTGGGCGGCCCGCAGGCGGGTATCATTGTCGGGAAAAAAGATGTCGTGGCCCGCATCAAAAGGAACCCTCTCAATCGTGCATTGCGCATCGACAAGTTTACGCTGGCCGCGCTGGAAGCTACCCTGATGCACTATCTCGTGCCGGAGGAGGCTCCCCGGAAATTACGCTCGCTTAAAGCGTTAACCGAGCAGCTCCGCGATGTCAAAAAGCGGGCGCGCAAGTTGATCAACAAGCTCAAAAGAACGAATATTCCCGACCTGACTTTTGAACTGCGCGAAGATGTAGCCGCAGCCGGCGGCGGGTCGTTGCCCACTGAGAACATTCCCACGATCGTCGTCACGATTAAACACGCAAAAATACCATCAAACCGGATGGAGGCTAAACTTCGCCAAGCGGCTGTGCCCATCATCGTCCGCGTGGATGAAGATCAAATTCTTTTAGATTTACGCACCGTGGCCGAAGATGAATTTGGCTTTATTGTAGATGCCCTGCGTCAAATATTAGCCAATTAATATATGCCTCCTGCCGGGATGTTTGCCGTCCCCTCTGGAGAGGGCAGGGGGTCTTGTTTCCCGCAGGTGAGGGCTAGGGAGTGTTGTCCCCCTCTGGAGGGGGTAGGGGGAGGGATGAAACAAGACAACTTATGCGGTTACAATAAATCCCTTCAACCTTTTGCCAATAAACTTCGTAAAGAGATGACAAAATCGGAAGCCTGTTTATGGAAATACGTTTTACGTGCCAGGCAAATGCAAGGGTATCAATTTCGAAGACAAAGGCCGGTGTTGAATTATATTGCCGACTTCATGTGTAAAGAACTTCGTTTAGTGATAGAGGTTGACGGGATTACCCATGACTTGAAATTGGAGAAAGACAAACGCAGGACAGATGATCTTCGGCGGGCAGATTTTCATGTTTACAGGTTTACCGATGAAGAAGTGTTGACAAATATTTATGGTGTTGCCAGAGAGATTGAAAAGATTATCAAACACATTGGACCACCCCCTGCACCCCCGCCAGCGGGGGACAACCAAACGTACCGGTAGAGGAAGTAATATTTTGTCCATTGAAACTGAGCTCTCCAGAGAAATGCGTTTTGTTGTAAGTGAAAATCAGGCGGGCTTGCGCCTGGACGTTTTTCTGGCGCAGGCCGATGAATCCTTTTCCCGATCGCAGATTAAAAACGCCATCGAAGAAGGCGACGTGACCATGAATGGCAAACCGCCGAAAGTTAGCCAACATTTGAAAGTTGGTGATGTTGTAGAGATTCACCTGGAGGCAGCCATAGACGCCCTCGCCATCCCACAAGACATTCCGCTCTCCATCGTTTATGAAGACGCATCTATTATTGTGATTAATAAACCGGCGGGCATGGTGGTACATCCCGCGCCGGGCAATCCGGATAATACCCTGGTGAATGCGCTCCTCTTTCATTGCCATGATTTATCGGGTATCGGCGGCGTGCTGCGGCCGGGGATTGTGCACAGACTGGATAAAGAAACATCCGGGTTGATCGTCGCTGCAAAATCCGATGAGGCGCACCGCAGTCTTTCCGCGCAATTTGAAAAGCATGAGGTACACAAAAAATATGTGACGCTGGTCTGGGGCAATGTCAAAGGCCAGAGCGGTGAAATTCTTTTACCGGTGGGACGCCATCCGGTGGACCGCAAGAAGATGTCCACACGAAGCCGGCGGGGCAAAGACGCGCTCACGCTCTGGAAAGTACGCGAGCGTTATGGTCTGGCAACGCTTTTGGATGTGGAAATCAAAACCGGACGGACGCATCAGATTCGCGTGCATCTGACCGAGCGGGGCTATCCCCTGATCGGGGATATGGTTTACGGCAATCCGTCAAAACTACAGACTGTCAAAGACGCGGCCTTGAAGGCCTATCTTAAATTATTTCAGCGTCAGGCACTGCATGCAGCACAGCTTTCCTTTCTACATCCGCAAAGCGGCGAAAGAGTCGTTTTTACAGCGCCAATTCCGGAAGACATGGGAAATTTACGCGCGCTGTTTCGCGCGGTCGCGCCAGTACCTGGCGGAAATACCGGTTTGCAGAACTGGAAGGACAAATTAAGGTAGTTGCTATGTTTTCACTATCGAAAAAATACACCGTCGAATACCTGCACTCGCCAATGCTTAGCGATTGTGATTTCCTGGTTCACGCTTTTGGCACGAGACATGGCGGTGTTTCCCAGGATGATTACAAAAGCCTGAACATGAGTTTCCGTGAAGGTGATGAAGAATTTCGAGTCCTGCAAAATTGGGACAAGCTGGCATCCGCTTTTAATATTCCGATGGAAAATTTCCTCGTTCTCAATCAGGTGCATGGCGACAACGTTTTTGTCATCAAGCCGCATGGCGATTATTTCACGTCGCGCGAAGCGTTGAACTATGACGCCATCGTGACCAACCGAACAGATCTGGCCATTTGCATCAAGACGGCGGATTGCGTGCCGGTCTTTGTTGTGGATCGGATTAAAAAAGTCATTGCCGCCGTGCATGCGGGATGGCGTGGGTCGGCTCTTGGCATCAGCGCCAAAGTCATTCGCCTGATGCAAAACCAATATGGTTCTGAGCCTCGGGATTTACTTGCCGCGATTGGCCCCTCCATCGGCCCATGCTGCTACGAAGTCGATTTACCCGCCGCCGAAGCTTTTCGCCGCCAAAATAGCGCTGAAGACTTTTTATTTCCGGGTAAAAGAAAAGACAGGTGGATGCTGGATTTGGCGGAAGCCAACCGCCGTCAGATTCTTGACTGCGGCATTCCCGCCGCCAACATTGAAGCATCCGGCTTGTGCACCGTATGTTGCCGGGATGATTTTTTTTCGCACCGCGGATCAGGCGGCATCACCGGTCGGCAAATCAATTTTATGATGATTAAAGGAGATTCGCCCTGCCGCGTTTTAACGGTGGATGATGATTTAGGAAGATTGCATTGAGAGCTTTGCATACCTGCCCTATTCGTCATTCCCGCGCAGGTGGGAATCTAGGAAGTATTTAATAATACTGGATTCCGGCCTGCGTCGGAATGACATAATCGCTTGTTTCATATGGTTGTGCAAAGCTCTCGCATTAACGATTTCCTGCTGGAGGTCTTTATGGATCTGAAACCTTTGTTTGAACCCAGGACCATGGCGGTTATCGGTATTTCAGCGACCAATGACCGTCATCCCGCCAATGTCATTTTTGCCAAGAATCATCTTCGCTATCCGGTGGAGGTTTACGCCGTTAATCCGAAGGGCGGCAAACTGCACAACGAAACGATCTATCCGAGCATAGCCGATATTCCCCGAAAGATTGATCTGGCGGTCCTCGCCACGCGTGCGGAACTGGTTCCGGATGTGATGGCCGATTGCATTAAAGCGGGCGTTAAATCCGCCGCCGTCATTTCCGGCGGTTTTACCGAAGGCGGACGCAAAGATTTGCAGGACCGCATGGTGGGCATGGCTAAAGAAGCCAAATTCCCGTTTATCGGTCCCAACTGCCTAGGCGTCTATGTTCCATTTAAGGTGGATACTTTTTTCCTGCCCATCGAACGCATGATCAAACCGGATGCGGGCGGGGTGACCTTAGTCAGCCAGAGCGGCGGCATTCTGGTGGATCACATGATCAAATTCGCTCAGCAGGGCGTCGGCCTGGCCAAAGCCATCAGCATCGGGAATAAAGCTTTTATCAAGGAAAAAGAATTACTTGCCTATCTGACGAAAGATTCCACCACAAAAGTGATCGCCTATTACATTGAAGGTTTTGGCGAAGGCGAAGGTCGGGAATTTGTGCTCGCGGCGAATAGGTGCGCCAAACCGGTCATCATCATGAAGTCCGGAAAAACGCCTGCCGGAAACCGGGCGGTATCCAGTCATACCGCATCGCTGGCCGGTGACTACGCCAGCTTTTCCGCGGCTATCGCTCAACATAATATTCTGGAGGCAGCCAACGAACTAGAACTGGTTTCCTCCTGCGAAGTTTTGAGTTCCTACACCAAACCGATTGAAGGCAACATCGGCATCATCACCGGCAGCGGTGGCCACGGCGCGATGGCGGTTGATGCCTGCTCGCTTGCTGGAATAAAAGTTCCGGAATTATCTGAACCAACCAAGGCGGAGATAAAGAAAAATCTCACAGACAACATTCAGGCCATAGCCGCGCTTGGCAATCCCGTCGATCTCACTGGCAGCGCCATTGATGAAGATTTTGTTGCTTGCGCCAAAGTCATGGGGGCCTCGGCTGAAATCGATTGTGTGATCGTTTTGTTGCTTCCCTATATTCCCGGCATGACCCTGGACATCGGCGTCAAGTTAAGCTCCGTGAGCAAACAATTCAACAAGCCATTCATCGCGTATGTGCCTCAGGTGGAAAAATATACCATGCTCATCGAAGGCTTTGAACTCAACGGCATTCCCGTATCGCCTTCCATTGAAGGAGCCGTGTTGATGGCCAAAGCTTTAGCGAGGAGGCAGCCATGTTGAAAAAAGAGATCAAAGAGATCATCGATAAATCAAAAAAATGGGGATGGGTGCTGGAGCCGGACGCGCAGAAAATATTTTCTCTCTATGGCTTCAAAACGCCCAAATATGCCGTTGCAACCGAAGCGTCACAGGCGGTAAGCCTCGCGCGGCAAATCGGCTATCCGGTCGTCGCCAAGATTGTATCGCCGGCCATCATTCATAAATCAGATGTGAAAGGTGTGGTGGTGGGCATCAAAGATGATGAGACGCTTGCCCGGACACTGGAACGGCTCAGTAAATTGGACGGCTTTGTCGGCATGCTGATCGCGGAGATGGTGAAAGGCCTGGAGCTGATCATCGGCGCGAAAAATGATTTTCAATTCGGCCCCATGATTCTTTTAGGCATGGGCGGCGTGGGTGTTGAAATTTATAAAGATGTTACCTTGCGCATGGCTCCGCTCAAGGTATGCGATGCCGATCATATGATTAATGGGCTTGCCGCCCGGAAGCTTCTCGCCGGTTATCGCGGGGCGGAACCCATTAATATAGAAGCGCTCAAAAAAACGCTGGTAAACTTCTCCAAATTGATGATGGATTTGCAGGACATCGTGGAATCGATCGATCTGAATCCAGTGATGTGTACGGCAAAAGCCTGCATCGTCGTTGATTCGCGGATAATGCTGAAGAAATAATTTCATTTGGATTAAATTTTCACATTTCGTTTAATCCGCTTGAACACTTCATTGAAAGAAAACGCAGAAAACGTCTTTTAATCCGAATAACACCCACAGACGCAACGGGCATAATATTAATTATAACAGCGACATGTAATCATTTATCAGTCGTTTTAAAATTTTGGCACGCATATTTCATTAGTATAAAGGCAAATAAACCACGGGCATAAAGCCCTCCGCTTTGCGGGATAAGTTAAACGAAACAATTCCAAAAAAGCGGTGCTTTTTTAGAATTGAAGTTTAACTAACAAACTATCCTAAGGAGGTAACAGATCATGAAAAAGACATTAGGAACAATGATGGTAGCGGCGGTAGTAGTTCTTTTGACGGCAACTTTCGGATTCGCCGAATTTGCGGCAACGGGAACAGCGAATTTTCCGTATTTTCAACTGGGCTGCCTGATTGTTGGTGGGTTGCTTCTGATTGGATTAAAAAGACGGTATAACAAGATGTACACAACTGAAGCAGTCGGCGTCTTTGCCCTCTACACGATTTTGATGGCGCTGTTCACCAACCCCGTCATCGACCTGGTGAAAGTTATTGTGACCTGATCGTTTCGTAAGCGTCCGCATGATCTGTTTCAATATGTAATCCCCTCAAGGCAATTGTCTTGAGGGGATTCTTTTATTCCACGAAGCCGGACGATGTTTTTTCTTTATTGACAGAGTTTTGCTTTCAGTATTACAAATATTCGTAATCCAAACTGGA
>JANYAF010000224.1 GCA_025355175.1 Deltaproteobacteria bacterium
GGTTTGTCATTTTTTTTGGGCGGCTGAAATTGCTTTACTGGACTCTTGGTATCCGAGACATCCGCCGGTGGAATATTTACCTCATCTTCTCTCGATTTCCAATCTTGCTCTTGTCGGCAGAGACCCTTGCCTTTAGCCCATTCTAACGCTTTGCAGCCACCCATTGCACAAGCTTTTTGTGCATCACGGCAGCCTAGATTGTCGTTGCCCTGAATAAAAAAAACAACAGCCCGGTTGTTGTAGGCTGGGGCTAAATCCGGTTGCAGACGGATAGCCTGATTATAGTCCTCAATGGCACGTTGATACTGGCCAAGGTCATGGTAGGCAAGCCCACGGTTGTTGTAGCCTTTGAAATAATCCGGTTGCAGACGGATAGTCTGATTATAGTCCTCAATGGCACGTTGACGCTGGCCAAGGTCATCGTAGGCAAGCCCCCGGTTGTTGTAAGCATCGGCTAAATCCGGTTTCAGACGGATGGCCTGATTATAGTCCTCAATGGCACGTTGACGCTGGCCAAGGTCATCGTAGGCAAGCCCCCGGTTGTTGTAGGCTATGGCTAAATCCGGTTGCAGTTTAATAGCATTGTTTAAATATTCGATTGCCTTTTTCGGGTCAGTATATTTTCTCCCATCCCATAATGCGCCTGCTTTATAAAACCAATCCACTGCCGTTAGTCCCTGTGATGCTTTCTTAAATTCCTTTTTTAGCTTCTCGGTGCTTTGTTTTTTTGCGGTCAGTTTCCGGTTTTCCTCTTCAAGTTGCGCAACCTTCTGGAGGAGTTCCTTTTCTCTTTTCTGGGTATCCTTGAGCTGTGTCAGGTGGGTTCTATCTTGGAGCTGCTTTTTTACTCTTTCTTCCAAGACGGCTCATCACAATTTCATCAGCACCAAGTGCAATCATTGTTGCGGAACTGTGGGCTTTATAAGGAACCAGCACAGAAAATTTATCACAATATTCACGGATCATAGAAACAAGTCTCCACGGGACCATCGTGTCCCCTCCTGCGCTATAGAGAAACAAGTCAATGTTTTTAATTTTACCGATAGTCTGCATCTGCTTACTTATAAAGGGGATCACATCCATCGCAATTCGTGCATTAAAAGGCCCCTGACGATCACTCGTCAAGTATGTGATAACTCTCGATTCACGCAAGCCCTCAATTTGTTCTATAAGTTGTTTTCTGTCCATTTTTCTGGGTCCTTTTTATTTTTAAGTGTTAAAATTTTAGCACTATTTCGGTTTTTTCCAATTAAAATAAGTAATCGGGACCAGTTCTAATTAAAAACGTTAACTGTTCGGTTTTCCCAATTGTTGCTTATTTTAGGCAGTTTTCCCTAACAGAAAGCACTCCTTTTGCGGCCTATATTCCCTTGACATATAAGGCCGGACTTTCTATAGTTCGCCATGTAAAACCAATATCTTATTAATACTGACTTTTCATAACAGGACACTGCTCTATGACCAAAAACGCCTCAGAACTCTTCATCGTCGATAACACCGATGGTGATTGGAAAGTTCGTTCATATCTATCTGATTGGTGTGATCTTTCAAAAGCGATTGACATAGCCACTGGTTACTTTGAAATCGGAGCGTTACTTTGTCTTAAAGAAAAATGGCAGTCCGTTGAACATATTCGAATACTAATGGGCGACGAAGTGTCGATGCGCACAAAGAAGGCATTTGTGCAGGGTCTGCAAAAGGTAGCGGAGAAACTCGACCAGAGCATTGAAGCAGAAAAAAAAGATAATGATTTTCTACAAGGCGTGCCAGCCATTGTAGATGCCATACGATCAGGGAAAATCACATGTCGTGTTTATCGGAAAGATAAGTTCCACGCCAAGGCTTATATTACACACGCTAAAACCGCAGTCATCGGATCTTTTGGTCTGGTCGGCTCATCCAACTTCACGCATCCAGGTCTTAGTGACAATGTTGAACTGAATGTTCAGATCCGCGGACCTGAAGTAGGTTTGCTCCAGGAATGGTATGAGAAACATTGGGATGCAGCTGAAGATATTACGGCTGATATTCTCCGCACTATGGAAAGACATACGCGTAACTATTCCCCGTTTGAAGTATGGTTCAAAGCACTAGATGAGTTTCTGCGCGGACATGAATTAACGCCTGACGAGTGGGACAAAAATAATTCCGCAGTATTTCGTGATCTCGATAAATACCAGCAGGACGCATATAGAAAACTTCTGGAAATTGCCAAAAATTATGGCGGCGCTTTCCTGTGCGATGGCGTCGGACTTGGAAAGACATTTG
>JANYAF010000118.1 GCA_025355175.1 Deltaproteobacteria bacterium
GCAGGGTACTTCTTGTGCCGGGCCCCGGTTTACGATCCTCTGCGGCAAGCCAGAAGGTACCGGCGCCGGTCGATGATGTTCCCGCCTGCTCTCCGCGACCCCGCATAATCTTGATTTTCCGGTGACCTTCTACGGTCAGGCATTCTGCACCGGAATGACGACCTAGCCGAAGAAGATGTCCATCTTTTAATGGATCATATTTTGTGCCCGTGAGATCGACAGCGGCAAGCTGCATATCTTCACGCTTCTTTTCATCTTTATAGAACATCATAGCATTTTCAAAAAGAAGCTTCTGTGACAGAGGTCTTTCAATGCCCGCGCCAGCAAATGGTTCATCAATGGTAACCGATCCGGAAAAAATAGCGCCAGGTTCGATTACTTCGAGGATCTGATAAGGTCCACGCGCTGCCTGATTTGAAGGTCTTTTCTTTTCATTGACGGCGTAGCAGATCTTCGTTTTGACCCCGTATACGGGGATAAAATCGGACACCTTGAGCATCCGCAGGGGATCGCTTTGAAAAGAACCCTTCAGGAGATCTTTTTCAAGCTCTTTTCCTTTGCGCTCATTGGAAGGAAAAACCTTAGCCGCCCAATTGAGATAAGCCGTTCGCAATGCACCCTTGACGGCTGATCCGGGAATGTAGGGCAACTGCGAGTTAACATTGAATGCCGACCGGTTGATGGTAAACTGGTTCATATCATTCTGCAGCCGCCTGTCCCCTATTTTCATTCCTAACAGGGCTTGATAATGGTCAATAAACCCCTTGCTGAGATTCACGTCCAGACCGCTCACAGGTTTGCCGCGCATAAATTTGTAAAGTTCCAACAGTGAGTCGATTGTGCCTTTCGCGCATATCTGGCTCAATTGTACCTTGTCTTTATCAGACAGGTTGTTTATAAAATTAATTGGATCAAATGAAATCAGCGTCTGGGTGTTTTCATTCACAACAAAACCTGTGGGTTCATAGACCTCATCACACCCAACGTGGACCGGCGCTAATGTTCGGAGGAAAAAAATATTATGACTCTTCATCTTTCAACCTCCAATTTAAAAGGCAGATAAAGGGCGTAACCCTGCACGACAGTTCTTTCATCACTCTTCGATACGTTTGTAATGGTCCGCCCCATATAGGGCTTGGCAAAGGCATTGCTTTCTTTCGGCATAAAAACGGCTCCCTCGTCTGCCATGATGACAGGGTTTTTAAAAGGATTGATTGAACGGGCCAGGGTATCTCCGTGTTTGCCGAAACGCACAAAAGGGGTAAAATAACTTGCAACATATGCATCCTTTTCCGGCACGACGGGCGAAAGGACATAACAGGCGTCCGGATTTTTTGCAGAGGGTAACGCAAGTTCTTTAAAGCCTCCCACCGTGAAGCGTCCGCCGCCTGTGGAGGCATCTCTTCCAAAACCAGTTTTCCCAATCCGCTCGATGCCTGTGCACACCCGCTTAATATCGGTTGCTTCCTCATCGATTAGAATGAATAAGGCCAGTTCCGCATCATGAATAAAACACATGCCCGACTGTTCGTATGGCGCAAATATGCCAAGCCCCGTGGTCATAGTCGTACGGTTGATGGTGTTGTGCTGCTGGTCAAAGTCACGGGTATAGGAGATTGGCGTCTCCTGCCGGTTACGGGATGCAACTTTTCCAACGGCCAGTGCGGCGAGCTCCCCATCTGTTTTGTATGCAGCATCGTTCAAAGTCATAGACAGGTTTTCCGCCAGGAGGAGCCACTTCAAATTGGTCTTTTCCTTCCGTTCCGCCATCTGTTTACATCTGCCCACCGTTTTAGACGTCGGAAAAAGGAAAGAAACAGGAATGTCCGGTTTTCTAACGGCGTAGCGGTTACTGGCGTCGGACAGCTTCGGCCAGGCCGATGAGAAAACGGCAAATGGTTGCTTCGCGTATCGGGCGATCCATTTATCCAGACCGCCATTGAGCAGTCCGGCATCGTACGCCGCCTGCCAGCAGAAATGGCCAAAGACCGTGTCCCCTTTTAAGGGGGTGCCAAACCATCCATCAGGTCTGATCGTGATCTCGTAGAGTTTCAAGATGTCCCACCTCCATCTTTAAAAAAGTTTCAGGTTGTCAAATTTTTGTTGAAGTTCACCATCGGCAAACTGAAAAGCAACTTTCCCGTAACCCCGGCTGCCGCTTCCGCCGAGCGCATCCATTTCAAGCAATTTCAAACCACGAAGCAAGTAATCAAAAAGTTCATCCTCATTTTCGTTTAGAAGCTTGAGCGTAACGGCGAAATCGAATTCCACGTCGGCGGGAACCCGT